>JBPOHP010000053.1:0-5119 GCA_052035445.1 Candidatus Magasanikiibacteriota bacterium | reverse complement strand
ATATCTTTCGAATTATCGTAGCTTTTTTTCAGTCGCTCGTGCTGATCTGGCAAGAAAAACCTGATCTGATGATTTCGGCGGGCGGGTTTGTGAGTGTACCACTCCATTATGCGGCTACGCTTCTGGGTGTACCGTCGTGGATTCATCAGCAAGATGTTCGGCCAGGGCTCGCCATGAAGCTGATGGCTCCGTGCGCTAATATCATCACCACTGCCCTCGAAACAACCGCACAACAGTTTTCTAAAAGAAAAACGCGGTGGCTTGGCAATCCGGCACGCGATCTTACTTGTAAAAATATCGAAGAGGCCCGGAATTTTTTTGGCATCAAATCAGGTACACGCGTCATTTTTGCGCTCGGCGGCGGAACTGGTTCGATGACAGTAAATCGTTTGATTCTTGAGGCGCTTCCCTCCTGGCCAAAAGAGTGGCAAGTGATTCACCTGATCGGCAAAGAGCGGCCAGGCGATTTGTCAGAACGGGCAGCAAAAACGTTTCCTAACTACCACGTGTATCATTTTTTCACCCACGAAATGGCCTATGCGTATGCCTTGGCAGACATCGTGATCGCGCGAGCCGGTTTTGGCACGCTCACCGAACTAGCGGCGCTTAAGAAATGCGCGATCATCATCCCTATGACCGGGACACATCAAGAAGAAAATGCCCAGTTTTTTGGCACGCAGCAGGCGATTGTGGCGTTGCATGGCGAACATGAAAGTGGGTATAGAATGGCGCGTGAAGTGACTGATCTTATGGCTGATACGGTGCGTCGAACCAGGATGGGTGAAACATTGCACCAGCTCTTGCCGCAGGCAGAGCCTACCACCTTAGTAGAGATCATTGATATGTTAGTTCGTCGATAAAAAAAGCCGCACAAGATTTCTTGTGCGGTTTTTGCTAGGCAGTATCGGCCGTGTCTACTTTGGATAGATGGCCGGTTCAGTTTTCCAGCGTTCGCGAGCAGCCTGCCAGGCTTCGATCATCGGCCTGCTCAACTCACTCTTTTTGAACGGATACACAATGAGCTGGGCTGGCGGACAAACCGGCGTTCGGGCGAGCGCTTCGAGCCGCTCACTTACTTCGGGACAGGCTTCGTTGAACGGTTTGAGTGACCCATCGACGGCTTTTACCAGGTGCCGTTTTGTTTTGGCGTTCGGTTTTTGGTCGGCCGCGAGCGAGGCGAGAAGGGTGAGCTGTCCGCTCTCGGCAGCTTCTTGTTCGGCCTCTCGAGCACTTTTCCAACTGTCGAAATACGAGATCGTCGGCCAGGCTGCATCACCCTGGTTGAGCTGCTCCACTTTTTTGAAACCCACCTCGCGCTCAATAGCTGCGTGCAACTGATGATCATTCCAACCAAGGAGATCGCGCGGTTCCAGCTTGTGGCGCTGGAAAAAGCTCCCGAGCACCAGTTCGCGGTAGAGAAATTCGGTGCTTTTGCAGGCTGGGTTGGTATACACCCGACGCCACAATTCGAGACGAACTTCCAGGAAATGACCGAGTTTTTCAGCGCTTCCGAGGAAACAGCGCCCGTTCTCGATGTGGATGTGAGGCAGGAGATCAAATGAAGGATTTTTGGCGGCCTCAACGAGTGTCGTACCGAACTCCTCAGGCAAGTCATGGCCGTGCTGGCGGTAGAAATCGGCAATCGCTGCCAGATCGCGCAGCGTATAAGAGCGCGCATCAATGATTTTGTGAAGCTCGCCACAGAGCCCTTGGCCAAAAGCAGCCGCGGCCACCTGTTCGGCAGTGTCAGATGGCAAATGCCAGGCAGCGCACAGACGCTTAAATCCTTCAGCGTTCAGTTCGGTGAACAGCCGGGGCAGTTCTTCGTCTTCGCTCACGCTACCGCCGGTAAAAACATAGACAATGTCGCCAAAGGCCGGTGTTCGGCTGTCGTGACAGAGCTCGCACAGCAGCGCTACGAGAGCTTTTGGCCCAGTGATACCGTGATGATGATTGTTAAGCGCTGCCGCGACAGTGCAGTCAAGTTCATGTTCTCCACGCGTATGGGTGAAGCGGTGTGGGCCAGGGAGTTTGGGCGCAGTTGTACTAAGAATGAGCTTGTGGAGTTCTTGCAGCTGATTGATGGAAAACGCGCGCACTAGTTCGGGCATGCACCGCAGGGCATCAGCCACAAATCCCTGTGGATCGAGCTGAAAGCCGTACGGGAGTGTTGAGATCTGAAAGCGATGCTTCAAGATCTCGTCGAGCGTTCGGGGGTGATGATCACTGTCGAGTTTGGGGTCGTACGGAAAGAGGATAATCCCACCCTCAAGCGGCAGACCGCTTGGCGGAATGGACTGTTCGATCAGATATTTGGCCACGGTGGCCTCCTTGATAGGGTAGTTTTAAAGTGCAGATACCTACAGGTGGTATACTGTTTTTTTGGTTTCTCAGCAACTACAACATTATCCCCATCGCCAGGTATTCAGTATCAAAAAACTCCTCGGAAAGGAGTTTTTTGTCTAGTTATACAGTTTTGTTTCGAGCGTCTTTGAGCGCCTGCCCCCACCAGGTGATTTGGTCGAGCAATTTATCGCCCTGCTTATCAAATGATTCGGTTGATTTCAATTTTCCTTTCTCGTCGAGCAAGCTCCAGAAACCGGTGATATTAACGCTTGTACTAAGTGGTGCCATTTGGAGTTCGATACTCACCAGGCGCAATTGCTCGATAGAGCGTGCGCCACCGACGCCACCATAACTCACGAAACTTACCGGTTTTTTGTGCCATTCGTAATACACATAATCAAGCGCGTTTTTGAGTACTGCTGGGTAGCCATGATTGTATTCTGGTGTCACGATAATATAGGCATCAAACGTGGCCACTTTGGCGAGCCATTTTTTGGCTACCTCATTTTTGTAATTACCTTTCAGCGAGCTTGGCCCTTGGGCTTCTTCGTAAAAGGGGAGCGGGTAGTCGCGTAGATCAAGTAGTTCGGCAGTAATTCCGGCGCGCGCGGCGGCCTTGGCAAAAATCCACGCTGCGGGTTGTTCGCTAAAGCGGGCTTCGCGGGTGCTACCGACGATAATACCGATGCGGAGGTCGTTGGTTCCCATAGATAATCATTAAAAATAAGACAGGGATGTCTATGGCATTTTACCACGCCATGAGGGTCTTAGACAGATTGTGACTGGGACTGTTTTATTTTGACGGTAAATCGAAGAAACCGGGTTACTTTTGGTGAAAGTGCGATCCAGGTTGAAAGCGGCATGGCGGTTATGAGGCTGATCACCCCAACAAGCGTGCGAATACATTCTGTTTGAAACAATTCGCTTTTAAGAATGTAGTGCCAACTACTATCGATGCTGCTGAGAATGATGAGAATGGGCAAAGAAACGCTCGCATAGATAAGAAACAGCGTGTTAATCATTGAGCCTAAGTGGGCGACGCCTACCGTGTAGGCTTGCGTGAATAGAGAGTGGTCAGGCGCTTCAGGATGGGCAGTACGCAGTTCAGCTACCGTAGCAACTTGCGTTACGATCATTTCGGTAACCGCCCCGAGCGTGCCAAGAATTATACCGGCTGTCAGTATCTTTGGCAGATCAAGCAGGTGTTTGCCAAAACCTTGGATAGAAGCATCTTCTTCGGAGGTTATGCCCGATAAACCAGCCAGGTGAACCGAGCCCCAGGTCAATAAAAAAATAACAATGAACTGTAGGGTAATGGCAATGACGATACGGTGGGCGTTTATGGTAAAACCCTCAGTCATATACACAACCATCGCCGTCAGTGGGAGTGCGCACACTGTGATGAGTAAAAGCGGATCATACCCGTTGAGGAGTCCGGGGATGAATATCTTAATACACACGACAAACGTAAGAACAAGCGAGAGAAATGACCGCAGGCCTTTGGTTTTACAGATGGTAAAAAAGAGCCCAAGTGCGAAAATGCTTAGGAACACGATAATCTGAGACGGGGTGATCATATGTGTGGAGAGTGGGGTATGAACAATGCTTGTAGACGTTCATTGCCGTAATGAAATAATCGGCTGAGAACCAGGAGTATGGCAAGGGACATGATGGTGGCAAAACCAGGTGGTAGGTGCGCGAAGAACGGGTTGTATCGCGAGAGTAATGGCCAGTGCAGAAGATAGAGTTCGAAAGAGTAGGTGCCAATGTAGGTAAGACTAGTGCTCTGCAGAGGCTTGGCGATCCAAAATGCGATTATAACGATACTGACTGATAGGCTCAGCACTATTTCTTTAGCAACACTACTCCCAACAAACGAAGATGTTGAGGCTAGGATAAACGCTGCAGAACAGACGAGGCACGCGGCAGCCCGTAGAAATTTCTTAGTACGGTCAGATTGAGCGGAAATCCGGGTGATAATGGTGTTTACTAATCCGGTTGCTGTGGGTGCGGGGTGTAGAAGCCAGGAGAGGGCAATGCCGAGTGGAAAAGCGTACATGTGCAAACGATACATCCAGCCGAGAGTAAAATTGGGAAAGATTTTCCCCGGATAATCAGGAATCATGATGATCGATGCCAGACCAGCGAGTAGTAGGGCGGTGAGCCAAGGCGCGCGTCGAATCCAGATAAGCGGGAGTAGGAGATAGTTGGCGAGTAGTAGGGTGATGAACCAGAGCGGTGAGTTAAGATCGTTAAACAGATCAGCATGGGGAAATATTCCGAACAGATTTTGCAGTGTCAGAAGTAGTGGATAGGAACGGTGGAGAAATAATCGGTCTGCAACAGTAATTATGGTAACGGTGGCTACCACCGGTAAGTATATTTTGATGAGTCGTTTGCGATAGAACTGTCCTCGGGTTTGGGCGGAGCGAAGAAGCGACGAGGTGAGTCCGTAACCAGACAGTATGAGAAATAGGTCGACACCAACTCCGGCATAGTTTGATAGTGGGACGAGAAAGGCGTGATCAGTGACTAAAAAATACCCGATGTGTGACAGCACTACCATGAGGATGGCCAGGCCTTTGAGCTCGGTGGTGTCATGGTGTGAGAAAAAACTGTCGGTAGTGCGTTTGCGGAGGGTCGTGATGATGAGCAGTGCAAGTACGCCGCTCACGATCCAGGTTTGAGCGGTGGTGCCCACCAAGAAAGAGATCATAAACGATAATGAATCAAAAAAAGTGCCTCTATTGTAGCGCACTAATATCATTTTGTC
>JBPOHP010000181.1:0-4129 GCA_052035445.1 Candidatus Magasanikiibacteriota bacterium | reverse complement strand
TTAACGAACTTCACCAGCAAAATAAGCAAGTAGTGCTTACCTCAGACCGACCGCCAAAAGCTATCCCTGCCCTCGAAGACCGTCTTAAATCCCGATTTGGATGGGGTATGATCGCCGATATTTCTACGCCTGATTTTGAAACCAGAACCGCAATTCTCGAGAAAAAATGCGCTGAAAAACATTATCATATCGAGGTTGAAGTTCTCCAGGCTATCGCTTCTATCGTACAGAGTAACATTCGTGAGCTCGAGGGAGCTTTGAATAAAGTACTGGTGTTCCATGAAATGAAGAACCTGACCCCAACAGTCGATTCAGTTAAAAGCTTACTGAGCGGCGGCGACAATCCTTCATCCAGAAGTACCATCACCGCATCACAGATGATCGAGACTATTTCTGCGATCTACAACCTTACGCATGAAGAAATTTTGGGGAAAAGTCGCGAAAAGAAGATTTCTCATCCACGGCAAATCATCATGTACCTCATGCGTGAAGAATTAAAAATGTCGTATCCGGCAATTGGAGACGAGCTTGGAGGTCGCGATCATACGACAGCTATCCATGCGCATGAAAAAATCTCCCAAGAGATAGAGAACGATTTAAAATTGCGACAAGAAATCGAATCCATCAAACAACGTCTGTACATTAACAGTTTATAGGGGATATCCTGAGGATAACACAGCATTTCTGGGGAGAAATCTGTCCATAACTCATGATTGTTATCCACTCTTTTTCCCCCTATACACCTACCTATCCCCATCCCACCTTAGCAATCCATTACCTTTCCCCCAGGAAGTCCGATATTCTCCTCAGGTAGGTGTGCATAAAATAACAGGATATTACCTCTTGTATTAGCTAAAATTAAAACTTATCCTTGTTATCCACCCCCTTATTATTATTAGTATCTCTTTATATATAAAATTATACTAGACGTCCTATGCGATTTTCTTGTACGAAAGAGAACCTAGCTCAAACCATTAGTCTGGTAGGGTCAGTTGCATCCAAGCATGTCAATTTACCTATCTTAAGTAATATCATATTAAAAGTTGATCAACAAAAAGTTGAATGCTCGGCAACTAATCTTGAATTGGCGGTGACCGCAATTTTGCGTGCTAAAGTTGAAGAATCAGGACAATTCACAATTCCTGCCAAAACTTTTAGTGAAGTTGTGCATTTGCTACGCGATGAAAAAGTTGATTTGGAATTAAAAGATCAAGAGCTTGTAGTGGTATCGGGAAAATCGGCTACAAAAATTAAAGGAACACCGGCTGAAGAATTTCCCATTATTCCAACGCTTACGGAAGGAAGCACGTTTACGTTTTCGGTAAACAAGCTCAAACAAGCCTTGGCTCAGGTGGTAATAGCTGCAGCCAAAAGCGATATTCGACCAGAATTAGCCGGTGTTTTTTTTGGGTTTAATACCCGTGGCCGCTCTGGGCTCACTCTCGCGGCGACCGATAGTTATCGCTTAGCCGAAAAAATAGTTGATATTGAACAAGGGGAAACTCAAGAGCTCCGCGCTATCGTTCCGGGAAAAACAGTGCAAGAAATAATTCGTGTTTTATCGCAAACTTCTGAGGAAAATGTTCGTTTTGTTTTAACGCAAAATCAAATTCATGTAAATGTGGGTGAAGTATCGCTTTTGTCACGCTTGGTTGAGGGGGTATATCCGGATTATACGCAAATTATTCCGCGGGAGTTCGCTACTACTGTCAGTGTCTCGACAGATTTGATTGTAAAAGAGATAAAAGCAGCAGGTTTATTTACTACAAGTGGGGTAAATGCAGTTGAACTTGAAGTAGATGTCGAAACGCAAGCCTTAAAGATATCTTCGGCCTCCACTCAGACGGGCGAATATCGCTCTGAGGTGCCTGCTAGCGTGACGGGAAGTGCGGTCAAGGTCATATTGAGCCACCGATACCTTCTTGATGGTCTGAACACCGTTTCGACATCATCAACTACGTTTAATATTGTGGGGCCGGATAGTCCGTGTATCATAACGCCAGAAGGTGGGTTGCAGTATGTCTACATCGTAATGCCGATTCGCCAGTAAAAAATAGTATAGATTGAAAAAAAAGAAGCTATTTGGAGCTTCTTTTTTGGTGTAAAAGCTTTGTCAAAATAAAAGCGCGGGGTAAAGCCCATGGTGAAATGTTGGCTAGCCCCGCGCGACGATGAGTCACAAAGGGTAGGGACAGATCGGGTCTTTGAGATAAAACCAGATGTGTCCCTATCTTTGTGACATTTTTCCAGACCGTAACCACCAGAGAAGGATAGAGCCTCAAACGTATCGCTGAGCTAGGCTCTTGATACGCGTAGCTGAGGACTCCAACTCAGTAGTTGGCGGACTAGCCTCTGTCGGCGAACCGCAGTCGTCGTCGAGGTATGCGCTGTGCCGTATAAAGGCAGGCAACTACTCGAAGATCCATTCTGAAAGGGAACTTGGGCCGAACCACGAAAGGGTAGGCTTGGGTACCGACGATCGAGAATGCGCGGTCGCGCTATGGATTCGTTGCAGGCGGACGCTCGTTATATCCGGGGATGTGCCCGAAAAAGAGCGGAACGTCTGGCTCGTGTGTTTTCGTCATGAGAAACACCAGGCTCCTGGTTCGCTTATGGCAGCGATGATATCAGGAGGAAACTACGGTAAGGGCCGTAGCACGAGAGCGTTCGGATAGAACGATTCAAGAGGTTGGGCCGACTCTCTCCCGTACAAGACGGGGAAGAGTGATTGTCGGCCGAGGTTAATCCGTTGTGTATAGTTTCGGTCTTTGTTGGAAAGAGCGTTCTGTGCGATCACGTAGATACTATACCATTTATCCACCGTTTTGTCAACACTACTCTATACTTTGCTAATTTTACGAAAAAAGTGTGGATAAAGGTGTGTATAAAACAGCTGTCACGGGTAGAATCGCTTGATATGCACTATTTTGTTTGCTTATCCCCTTATTTATCCACAGAATGTATGCACTAGTATATACATTTTCATCAGACTTCAGCAATCGGATTTCTGCGACTAAGTGACTGAAGTCTGGTTGCCGAGGGCGGAAGTCTTAGCCACTTCACTCTGGATTTGAAGTGCAAACAAAAGAACATTCCACGATGATGGAACGTTCATTATGAGGTACCGGCGGGAATTGCACCCGCGCATAGAGGTTTTGCAGACCTCGGCCTTACTGCTTGGCGACGGTACCAGTGTGTGAAACACCTGATTCGTGAAAAGCGTATCACGTAATACCCTTGCTTTGCAAGAGAAACATAAGAGTATTGTAAATCATTCCACGATACTCTTGACGATAGTATTAAAACTGTTTAGAATGGTTAATGCCGAGCAAATCATAAGCTCGAAATTGCAGGGAGTGCAACATGCGAGATCGAAGAAAAAGCTTTGTGGGTACTTTGTTGGCTAGCTTTTGGCTGATCGTCGGTTCGGCGCAAGCTGATACGACCGGCTTTCCCATCGGTCAGCCATTTCTTGATCTGCGGCCGGGCCAAACCGCAACAATGACGTGTGCGTCTGGTCAGATCACTGGTGTTGTTGATGGAAATGCACAGCCACTTGCTGTCGTAGAGGGCGGCGATGGTCAGCAAACTATTCCAGCGGATGAAGTCTTTTTCATCTGCAAAGAATCTTCGACGTCACCTCGTATTATGCTCGCGCGAAAAGCTCGAACCGATCGGGGCAATGGTTTCGTAAGCCTCAACGGGACGCGGCTCGGACAGCGCACGTTCATGTTTACCGTCAACCAATAAGCCGGTTTTCACCACAGCCAAAGAAAAGAGGAAGACCACCATGCAAAACTATCGGAAGAGATTAGTAGTAATCGTTATGACCGCGCTGGTTTCGACTGCTTCGGCGGAAACTGGATCGGGCAACTGGCGAGAGAGTGTTGCAGAACAAGAAAGTCTTGTGTTGACAGATGAAAGTCCTTCGGGTGAAGTTGTCTGTACCAAAAATGGTGGTGTTACCATCCTTGACGCGCAGGGCAGCGAGGCTAAATCACTTAAGGGTATGACCAGTGCCCAGGTGGTGTGTGGTAGACCCGGTGAATCGGTTATTACCACGGTGATTCCTCTTGGGGGAGATCGTACTATGGACGTGACGTCAGGTCGGCAGAAATCACGGAAAATC
>JBPOHP010000133.1:0-6904 GCA_052035445.1 Candidatus Magasanikiibacteriota bacterium | reverse complement strand
TGTGACACGAGAAAGCCAGCAGCATCCACGAGAACCTTCCCAAACACTCCTCGCTTTGAAAAACCTAGCCATCGCCTGATCTCGTCTTGCATCTTTCCGCACCAGGAAGAAATCACGAGATTGACCGGGATTGACATTGCTCGCGAGTGTATCATAGTGGCAAACGAAGCTCCTGTGAGCAGTTCGATAGCTCCACCACCTATAATTGACACGGCCAGCAGAGCCAATAGATCTATAAAAAAAGAACGGCTGAGCCATTTCTCGATACGTTGCTTCACGGACATTGTGCCCCCCTGTTTTGTGAATTACGGTTACTCAGACTTGATTTTTTAAGTCTAAATCGGCCAGGTTATTTTGTCAAGGGTAACAATGTTTTTTCGTTTAAATTAAGCCATTTTTTAACGAAATATCCACCACATCTCCTTTTGTGGCGGTAGAAAATACGATATGAACCGCACATAATGCGATTTCAGATCGATCTGATTCTCGCGCGGCACCATACTTTGCGTCTCCCACGAGCGGATGCCCGGCGTGCGCAAACTGCGCCCGAATTTGGTGCGGCCGCCCGGTCTTAAGCGTAATTTCTACGAGCGAGGTCTCGGCACCCTGCTCAAGGACAACGTAGGAGAGTTCGGCGTACAGTGCTCCAGCGACCGGCTTGTCGTACACCGCAACTTTGTTACGCGTTTCATCTTTAGAAAGATAGTTAATCAAAACACCAGCTTGTTTTGGCATAACTCCTGCAATGCGGGCGTGGTATATTTTTTGCACCTGGTGTTTGCGGATTTGCTCTGACAGTCGCGCCGCACCTTTGCTCGTCTTGGCAAAAAGCACGATCCCGGCGACCGGCCGATCAAGCCGATGCAGTAATCCCAAAAAAACATTACCCGGTTTCTGGTAGGCGGTTTTAAGATATGTTTTCGTCCAATCGAATAAACTCTCATCCCCCGTCTCGTCGCCTTGCGTTAACATGCCATGCGGTTTGAACACAGCGATGAGGTGATTGTCTTCGTAGAGAACTTGTGGGGAGTTTGGATTGGCTATAACGGCTTCAACAACCATACGAAAAAAAAATTATCATTGCGAGAAGTACCCGCCAAAACGGGGACGACGAAGCAATCTCATTGTTTTGCCTCGAGCACTGTTAGCAAGCTTCGTACTAGCCCAACGAGATTGCCGCGTCGCTCGTACCTCACTCCTCGCAATGACACTGAAAAACTAACTCTCACTACTCCACCGTGCAAAAATCCCACACGGTAACAGACGCCCACTTTTTTCTTCAGCAATCGTCAACTCTCCCACCTCACTCGTGCCACCAAATTTTTGCTCGAGCGCGTACAAATTATTGCGGTACGCCAAGGCTGAGTAGCCCGAGGCATAGCCATTGATCAAAAAGAACAACGGCTTGTCGGACAAAACTTGAAAACATTGCTCGATGAACGGCACGAAATCGTCTTCAATTTTCCACATTTCACCAGTCGGACCATGACCAAACGCCGGCGGATCAAGTAAAATGCCATCGTATTTTTTACCGCGTTTAATTTCGCGGCGAACAAATGCAGCCGCGTCGTCCAAAATCCAGCGGATCGGTTTCTCAGCGAGGCCAGAAATTTTAGCATTGTCTCTCCCCCACCCGATCGCGACTTTTGAGCCATCGACATGACACACTTCTGCCCCAGCTTCTGCACAAGCGATCGAGGCTCCGCCCGTATACCCGAAGAGATTCAGCACACTAATCGGACTTCGGCTATCAGACTTCGGCTCGCTCGACTGTTGACCGTTAACTGCTTGCCCGCCGGAGTGGCGGGCTGACCGGTGACGAATTAACCCCCGCATCCAATCCCAATTACTCGCTTGTTCCGGAAACAGTCCCGTATGTTTGAACGACGTTGGCCGAATCCAGAACTTCAGGCCAGCAAACTCAATTTCCCACCGCTCAGGAAGTTTGCTGGTAAATTTCCAACTGCCATTTTTTCCTTCACGGGTAAAAATTGCTTGAGCGCTTCGCCAACGTTCCGGCTGGGATTTTTTCCAGAGGGCTTGTGGATCAGGACGGCAGATAATCACGCTGCCATAGCGTTCAAGTTTTTCGCCGTCACCAGAATCGAGGAGAATAAAATCTTTTCCTGGCCCAACGGTTTCTATGAGATAGTTCATAATAACGAATTTTATATAGCATCAAGCTCTTCCTTAGTTAGGATATCAAAAAACACAACTCCTTCTTGAAAAATTTGGTCATTTTTTATTTTAATAAACCACTCAGGATCTGTATTTTTGAGCACACTTAACAATTTATGCACCAATTTTTTTGGCTCTTTCACACCACCACCTAAAAGCGAAGGAAAAGCTATATATTTTAAAAACTTAACGAGCTGTGCGGAAAATGAATCAAGGTCACTACTAGGTAATGAGTAATCGATAATATTAAAATGTTTACCATCAAAAAGGATGTTGGGTGGATAGAGGTCTAAAGCCAGACCTTTATCATCTATAATTTTCAATGTGTCAAAAAAATCTTGCCATTGGCTGTCCGTTATACGGTCAATACTATCTGATGGTCTGATCATTTCTCCCGGGACATAAGTCATTATATACGCGCAGTCTTCTACTGAATGACAAATGAGCTGAGCAGCGTGGGGAACCCCTTGCGCTCGACGCATTGCTTCGGCCTGCACGACGGTCTTAACTCTTTGAGGGGTTGTGTGCATAATTTTAATAATGCACGCATCCTCATTATCTGCATGATACGAAAAAACAAATCCTTCTCCACCTTTTCCCACAAAACCTTTCTTTTTGAGAATTTCTACATTTAAAGGATGCGAACGTTGATACTGGCGTATTGATTCTTTTTTTTCATGAACAATTTTTCTATATTTTTCAACATAGAGTCGCTCATTGTTTTTAAAATCATCTACCAATTTAAGTCGCTCATCTACCGAAAGCTTCCTCAGCCAAGCAACGTACTCTTGATATTTTTTATCTTCCGGATGAGTAACGATCGATTGTGGAACGCCGAGCTGATCGAGAATGCTTTCATATTCCCATCGTTTTTCTGCATCTTCCGCGTCTATTTTTTTTGCCATACCAGATTTTGGCGCTTGGTCACGAAAAAAGCCTTCCGCTTGCCCACGGAGCTGTTCTGATGTTTTTGGTCGAATACGCATAATTTTATAAAAAACTATTCAGGAAGATGTGCAAACCCTAATTCTTTCCTAGATAAATCTCTTCTTCACTCCTTAATCGTTTAATTCCTTCACCACTCTGCATTTGTTCAACGCTGTGTGCAATAAGCCCGGGCAACCGTGCAAAAATAAAGAGCCCTTTCATCATCTCGGGCAGAAAACCCATATCCGATAAAATCGCGGCCATGGCGCCGTCGATATTCAGCGGAAGCGGTTTTGACGACACTGCGTTCAATTCTTTCTCAACCTCTTCGGCAAAGGCGCAAGCAGATCCATAAACCGATTGTTCGCGAGCAATCGTAAGTAAGAGTTTCGCTCGATGGTCGACCGTGAGCACCCGATGGCCAAAGCCAGGTATTTTCATTTTTTGTGCTTTACAAAGCGAAACTACCATCGGTGCCGCACTTTCTTTACGTTCAATAAAAAATCTGGCAGCGCCTTCAATAGCACTACCGTGCAGTTCGCCCATGGTGAGAATACCAGCCGCGAGCGTGGTATGCAAACTATTGCCCGTGGAAGCGGCGATACGCGCTACCGTTGTTGAAGGAGCCCCAACTCCATGATCAATGGCAGCCGAAAAAAGCGCGTTCAACATAACGAGTTCACCTGGTTTTGGAAATACACCGCGTAACACAAAAACAGCATTTTCTAAAAAAGTTTTCGTGGTGATGAGTTCTTCAAGCGGTAGGCCACGGATGATTTCGCGGTCGTTTTCGATTTTTGAGATGGAGGTGGTGAATTTCATAGATCGCGAGTCAGAGTAGCGAAATGCGTTGAAGTAAAATAATGATCATCGTCTACGACCCGTCTTACTGGATTAGAAGCAAGTCCAATTTGGGTATCATGAATAGCCGTTGGCAGACGAAATGTAAAACCATTGTTAAACCAACTCGAAGAAATAAGTTCCTCATAATCATAAGAAGAACAGCGGTATTGTTCACAGAATCTTTTACAAAAATCGCCGCCGACAGCAAGAGCATCCTTTGGATCATTATCGCCATCGTCAGAAGAGTCTCCAGGAAAAAAACTGACAAAATCCTTAATAGTTTCTTTATTAACTCCGCGATCTCGGAGATCTTCCTCGTGAAAAATCAAATCACCATCATCGTCTTTTTTTAGACCATCCCAACCGCCTGTTATGGACGGCTGTCCAATCAAAATATATTCTTGTACTGACTTTTTTTGCGCATAATATCTATCCCAACCTGTACCCTTAGGCATCCAGGAAGTAATGACTACTTGCGGATTCAACATATCCAATGCTTGCTCTGCATCTACTTGTTCTATAGGAAAAAGCGATCCTGGCTTTACGTGACCCCACCGTTCACTTTGCCCACTATCAATTGCTTTCCACTCATATCGCCCGGGATATTTCTTTTGCAACATTTGATTTAAGAAATAGCTCAGCCGGCCGTTTCCTGCACCCATTTCAACAATTCTCACAGGCAAACCATTTTTTGCATACAACTTGTCGATAATTTGGCCGATATAACTACCGAATTGTTCTATAAATTCGACCGTAAGAATTTCGTAGACGTGGGAGCCGTATATTTTATGAAATTCATTTTCGATTGAATAAGTATCAATTTTACCTCTCGGACCAATTTTTTCATTTTTTTGATCATAAACATCTTTAAAAGGCTCGAAACACATTTTCATCTCCCTCCAGGTAGGGAGGTATGCAAAATCACGTATTCTTTCAAAAAAACCTTTAAGACGCTCAGTATCTCTCGCTAATTGTTCCACTACCTTTTGCCGATCCTCAACAGTCTCGCCTCTAAAAAATTTTAGATCATATTGAGGTCTAAATTCTAACATATTATCATCAACATTAAAATTATATTTTTCACCGAATCTACAAACTCTCTCATACCGTGCACGATAATCATCCCAATTTCACGCAAGTCTTTTTCTTCGGTGCTCTGCCCGCGCCCGACGATCGCAGAAAAAAATAGTTGACTTGCTTTGCTCGCGGAGAATGCCTTAAGCGATAGAGTGTTTCTAATAGACGTTTTAGTTTTAATCAATTTCTTTGAGCAAAATACCACGAATAATTTCATGGTCGTTTTCGATTTTTGAGATGGAGGTGGTGAAGAGCATAAATTTTAAATAAACACAGGAGAAATAGTGTTGTCGAGAGCGGTAAAATTACGACTGACGAGGTAGCTCTGCTCCAGGCCAATTTTTTGCGCAAGCGCTTGGTAGCGTTTTACATCTTCGCTACGAGCAGTCATTTTAATTTCAAACGCGATTTTTTTATCGATGATCACATCGATTTTCGCCCTGTTCCGTTCATTATAAAAACTAAGCGCACCATAGGGCAAAAATTGATTAACAACAGCGTTCTCAAATATCTGTGGATCGCTAGCACCACCAATAAGACGTAGAATTCCCGTATCAGCAAAGTAGACTTTGCGACCACCAGCGACCGAACGATCAACCCCCTTAGCAAAACGAGGAATAAGATGGATGAAAAAAGTACCCTGAAGAAACTCTAAAAATTGGTAAATTTTTTGTCGGCTCACCCCAAGTTCGCACGATAACCGAGTGACATCAAGCTGACTGCCAACACGTGGTACTAAGAGAATAATCAGATCCCGCAATTCACGAATATCTTGATAGTCAGAAAGAATCTTCAAATCTTTCTCAAAGAAAGAAGAAAAGAGGTTGGACAGAACCATCTTTTTTTGCTCGTCGGATGAGGCGAGCACGACCGCCGGGAATCCTCCCCAACGTACATATTCATCGTAGGCCGCCCGTCGCAACTCATGGTCAGTCTCGCTGTGGGAAATGACGACAGTCCGAACAGTCCGTTCAGCCGAAAGCGCGGGAATAGCATTTTTAAAATACAAAAATTCTTCGAAACTGAGCGGCGGCAATTCGAACAAAAATTTCCGCCCCGCGAGCGACTCAGGAAATAGATTCTTGAGATAAAAACTTGAGGAACCAGTCAATATGAACTTGACCTGATAATGATCGATGAGAAATTTGATGACTTTCGTAACCGCTGGGAAATTCTGCACTTCATCAAGACATACCAGGAGCCGACCGGAACTGGCGGGCGCTTGCGCCTCGAGACGACGATAGATGGCATTGTAATCAGTATCTTCAAATACCTTAACATCGAGTGGATTTTCAAAATCAAACCACAGCTTCTTGGGGGTTTCCCAGATTTCATACACCTGGCGCATGAGCGTGGTTTTGCCCACTTGGCGCAATCCCGTGATAATAATAGCTTCTGAATCAGTGAGATGACGGATTATTGTGCTAAAAAGAGCCCTTTTTTTATTTGTGTCCATACACCAGTACAAAAGTGATACATTTTTGTGTTTATTTTAGTACACTTTTGCATTTTTGTCAATATTTATCTTATATTAGCCAAAAAAATATGCTGAAACTAAGAGAACCTCTTTACGAGTTGCACCAACTCCTCATACCGCTCTGCAATCATTACCCCAACTTCACTTAACGCTTTTTCTTTTTCTTCGGCGCTCTGCCCGCGACCGACGATGGCGCCGGCGTGGCCGATGGTCATACCTTCGGGGAACAGGTTGGCGAATTTGCCGCCGATAAAGATGGCGAGTGGTTTGGTAAATTTTTTCTGTTTGATGAGTTCGACGATTTCAAATTCGTAGCTACCACCATGTTCGCCGAAAATTGCCACCACTTTGGTGACCGGATCAGCCTCGAAGAGTTTGAGCAGTTCGGCATAGGTTGTGCCC
>JBPOHP010000038.1:0-11593 GCA_052035445.1 Candidatus Magasanikiibacteriota bacterium | reverse complement strand
GGTGTTTAAAAAAGAGTTGAAAAAAGACATAGTCCGAGATACTCTTGACAAGATCAAAAAAGTATGATACACTGGGTTGTTAAGATCGAGATGGAGAGGTTAAGCAAATGCTTAACACCTCCTACCGCTCTTTACAGAAGAAGAACCAAAAAACAACGACTACTCTTACTTCATGGTTGTATCTGGGTCGGTACGTTACTGAGATAAGCATCTCATGAGCGTACCGGCCCGGAACTCCACTCTGGAGAGAATCTGACCGGGTCAAACGCCCACACAAGCCAGCAACAAGCTGGCACCAAGGAGAACGCACCATGAAGACCACCCTGATCGCAATCGTTGCCTCGATCACCATCGCCGCCGCCGCCCTCGTCCCCAGCATCGCCCGTGCGGATCAGACCTGCACCTGCACCAAGAAGTACGACAAGCACGGCCAGTGCAAGGGTGAGGAGGTCTGCAAGGACCTGCCCGAGAAGAAGTAGTTCGCTTCGATGACATAGCCACCTCCTTGTGAGGTGGACAAGAAACCGCTTAACTGCGGACACGGCGCACAGCGCTATGTAGAGGAGACCTGCCAAGGCTCTCTCTCTACTTAAGATCTCAAACGATTGAGGGCTTAAGTAGAGAGCCTTGGCAAAAAACTCTTCCAAAAGTACACCACCACCCACCATTCGGCGGGTGGTGGTGTTTTAACTAGAGCGTACTAATAATCATCTGTCGTTCTTCTGCGGTCAATAATTCTTTGAAAACTTCGCTAACGATGACTGCCCAAAAATCGCGTGGTAGTTGTTTTTCAGGGGTGTAGAGGGCGTGTTGAAGCGCATCAGCTTCGCTCTGCCAGGCAGCATAAGCTTTTTCGATCGTCTCAAAATTGAGATGAAAAATAGTAAGCGGTTTTTGTGTGTGGTTATACTGACTAAGTTTTTCTCGCCAAGAACTTGATGAGAGCGTGCTTGGATCGATATGATGTTTAATAAACGAGTGTTCGGCCACCACTCCTGCGTTAAGCGCGTGTAGATCGGATGAGAGCGAGGTAATGCTGAGGCGTGCGGATTGATCTGATGGCATGGTGGTACGAGATACGAGGAGTTGAAAACCATACCCTACGTCTTCAATAGGATGACTGCAACGAGTTTCAATAGACAGATACGGAAAGTCGTAGGAGAGACTGTTCAAAAAAGCTCGTAATAATTTCTCTGCTCTCGCATTGCTGAGGGGGTTGTTTGAGTCTTGATGGCGACCAGTCTCTATATCAAATAATGCTCGGTAGCGATTGCGGTAACTTTTGACTGCCTCGGCCATTTCTGGGCTTTCATCTTTGTAGGCATCAATGAGCAGTTCAAGCAGTTCGTGCTCCGCATCGAGCAGGGCGATACGGTGCTTATAGAGGCGATTGAGGTAGGTATGGCGATCGTCGTAGCTAAACGTGGCAGGGTCAAGCACGTATTCGATACCCCATTCATAGCTCGTCATGATATGACCCCAACTAATTGGCTGTCGTTCTCCAGCAAGTGTGTGAACCGATGGACCGTTGGTGGTTGAGGTGACCAAAAATTCATCAGCGCGCAGCGGAGGAAGTGGGGTTGCTAACTGTCGTATTTTGTATTGGTATGCTTCATGAAGTGCAACGCGAGATCGAACCAGATGTTTTTGGGTCATGAGTAGCTTTTGACGGTTGCGCGCAAGCACGGTCCGGTAATGGCTTTTGAGAGCGTTTTCAAGTGGATTTTCAGGTTTTTTTTCAAAAGGATGTTCTGTAGATTCTTCTGGCATATCAAAACTGAAGAGCTCTTCATCTTCGGGTAAAAATTGGGCGAGTTCCCAGCCTTGTACGCCCTCCTCTGGAAGTCCTGAATCGTACATACGATTGATAAATTAAGTGTTAGATGGCTCAGCAAAACGATGCGCAAGTTTTTCCATACGGGTAAATATAGCTTCAAGTTCTCGGTTTGAAGGAAGCGGATCTGCTGCGTTCTGGTTTTTATTTTTTTTGTTAAAACGCCGTCTTTCTGCGGGTAGTGCCTTAGCCTGCGCGCGCCAGGAAGCCAAAATAGTTTTAAAAAAATCTAATTCTGACGAACTTGCTTCTGTTGGGCTGTCAGCAGTCTCGTATGACGCGAGCAGATTTTCTAGTTCTGCTTTTTTTATAGCTACAGAAAATAGAGGTGTGTGATCGATCGGTTCACGAGAGATTATTCGTTGGCCGTTTTTTTCTACGATTTTAATACCATACTCAATGAATTTTCCGCCTTTTTCATTGGTTACTTTAGCAGTATGAATTTTTTCCTGCACCCGTTTATTTTCTTGGAGATTTGCGGCTTGGTCGCTTATAAATTTATCGAGCACTTCGTCGAGCGCACAAACTATGCGGCCTGTTTTGGTGTCGAGTACATAGGTATCAGTGCCTTGGTAATCTTCGTAGTCAGGAGCACGAAAAATTACAAATTCAGGGCCGAGTAATTTGGCAAACGTTACGACAAAAACTTTTTCAAGTTGGAAATTTTCAGACATGCCTCGTTCAAGTTGAAACGCCTTGACGAGTTTGGTATCCCGTTCCGGGTCTTTATCAGAAAGATCAAATTTTTTCATGTTAATCTCCTTTCTTTTTTGGAAACCTGCTATTCCTTCGTCTTCAAATGGTTCAACAGCGGCCAAACGACGTTCCATTTTTACGACGTACTCTTTATGCTTCTCAGCTCGTGCTTTAGGGATGTTCCCACCTTGTGTATCAGCAAACATGCGAGCGTCGAGCATGCCAAATTTATTGATAAGATCAAATTTTGTTCTAAACTCTCTTTTTATAAAATTATTTTGTTGGGTAGAAACGTCTTCGATTAAACGTGATAAATGTTCTGCTCTCTGTATCTGTTCTACTGAGTAACGTTTTGTAAACCAAGCAGGATATTCAGTCGAATTCTCTGGCGACGCAGTGCGCTCCTCTTGAGGAGGAGGTGTGTCTTTAGGTTTAGTAATTTTTTTGGTTTCTTCTGCGGTTGGGCGAAATCCGCCAATACCGTCGGGATAACGAGGAAGCATAGGGTGATAGTTACATGATGGTCACGATTTCATTGGTGGGGAACCGAACTTTTTTCTGGGCGGCGGCAGGATCGCTCGAGTGGCGGTAGCCAAGAGCGCAGA
Organism: Candidatus Magasanikiibacteriota bacterium; assembly: GCA_052035445.1. Taxonomy (GTDB): domain Bacteria; phylum Patescibacteriota; class Patescibacteriia; order Magasanikbacterales; family GWA2-37-8; genus CAZQUL01. The sequence goes on along the minus strand of JBPOHP010000038.1, from coordinate 8,458 downwards.
GTGCGGTCGAAGTATAGCCTTCGGCGGTGAGTCCGAGTATGTCGTCAACTTGTTGAGGATCAAATCCTTCCATTGGGCTGGTATCAATAGAATGGAGGGCGGCGGTAGTTACCAGTACGCCAAGGGCGATATAGGTTTGGCGTTTGTTCCACTCAATAACTTCGTTCGCGGATCGTTTGGCAGCTGAGCCAAGGATCATTTTTTTGAGGCCATCGAGTTTGTCGATGGTAAGGCCACGGGTGGTGGCAATCAGGTGCATATAACGGTCAACATACGCTTCGTCGAGCGTAGTTCTGGTGCACAGAACAATCAAATCTGAAGCATCGGTAACTTGGGCCTGATTCCAGGCAGCAGCACGGATCTGTTCGCGGAGTTTAGGAGTTTGTACAACCACTAATTTCCAGGGCTGCAAACCAAACGATGAGGGGGCAAGTCGCGTCGCTTCGAGGAGGAGCTCTCGGTCGGTCGCTGCAAGTTTTTTGCTTGGATCAAATTGTTGAGTAGCGTAGCGCCATGAGAGCGCATTAATGATGGAGTTCATATTATTGTGAAATCTTAACCCCTTTCCAAAAAGCAACGTAGTTGGTGATTTCGGGAACGCGGATCGGGTGCGGATAAAACCAGGCAGCGTCTTTATTCTGTGCCCCGCCGACAACGATGTCGTAATAATGAGCCTCGCCTTCGCGGGGTGACATGCTTCTGGTGGTGCTTGGAACAAAGTATTCAGCTTTGAGCGATTCGTGCGGGAAAAAATAATCACCTTCGACTACTTTTACGTCGTCGCTTTCAGCAAGAAGAGTTTGATCCCAGTAGGCTTTCATAGGGGTAGAATAATGAGTGAAGTGGTTATATCTGTAATACCAGGTTTAGCGTTTTTTGTCATCGGCTGGCACGGAGCGCATAAATGATGACCGTGACGTCGATGCCTTCTTGTAAAAGCGCGCCAACGAGTGGTGGAATTTTTCCAAACGCGGCTAAGATCATACCGATGACACTTAGCCCCATGCCAATGAGGATGCCGGTGATAGCAATGCGAATAGTGCGTTTGGCGATGAGAATGCTGTCGACGACTGCTTCAACATTACCGCCCAAAAATACAACATCAGCAGCTTCGGAAGCGGCGGTTTGTTCGCTATGACTAAACACCATACCCAAATCTGCTTGCGCCAACGCCGGAGCATCGTTAATGCCGTCACCAACCATGACGACCGTTTTTCCTGCCTGTTTCAGCTGTTTGATAATGGTTTGCTTATCTTCGGGTGAGCTGTTGGCTTTGACGGTGACGTGACCGCCGAGTTGGCTGGCTACGCGCACGGCTGCGGCGGCAGTATCACCTGTGCAGAGTGTTATCGCGAGTGAGCGTTTTTGCAATTGCTCAATTACCGCGGCCGTGCCTGGTTTTAACACGTCTTCAAATAAAAAGGTGGCGAGCAACTCTTCTTTTTCAAATAAATCCGCGGCCATGCTTTTGAGATTATTGGCGCGTGAAAGGCGAAATAGGCGACCATCAATGACCCCAGAAATTCCTTCGCCCGCGCGCTCTTCGGCGCTGGTTGCACTCAGGAGTTTTGATTTTTCTTCTTCGGCGAGGCGAATGACTGCTTTGGCAAACGGGTGGAGTGAATTTTGTTCGAGGGCGCGCGCATAGGCCAAAATATCGCTTTTGGTGTAACGTTTGGTGTGTAAAACGATGTCAGTTACGGTCGGAGCGCCGAGGGTGAGGGTGCCGGTTTTATCAAACACGAGCGCGCTCGCTTTATCGAGAATTTCGAGGCTGGCCACTTGTTTGATGATGATCTGTTTTTTGAGCGCAGCATTGACGCCACCAAGTAAGGCGATCGGCGTGGCCAAAAGAAGTGGGCAGGGCGTGGCCATAACAAGTACTGCCAAAATACGCTCACCACTGCCCGATAAGGCGTAGGCCGCAAGCGCGATCGCAGCCGTTAACAGAGCGAAAATAATGCTGTAACGATCGGCCAGTCGGACAAGCGGAGATTTTTCGTGTTCGGCTTGCTCGACGAGTGAAACAATGTGGCGATAGGTAGAATCGGCATCGATTTTTTCTACCTGTAGGCTGATGACTGGGCCAAGATTAATGGTACCACTTTTCACCCGACTGCCGGTGCGTTTTTCGACGCTGTACGGTTCGCCGGTCAAGGTTGATTCGTCAATAAATGCTTGGTTTGATAACAGTATGCCATCGAGTGGCACGACTTCGCCGGTTCTGACTTTAACCGTATCGCCGATGTGTGCTTGTTCGATTGGGATGGATTCTTCGGATTTTTTGGTAATCCGCAAAACCTGATGGGGGATGCGGTTTTTAAGAAGTGATAAGGTGGCGCGAGCGCGGATTGAGGCGTAATGTTCGAGTGTGGTGCCGCCAGCGAGCATGAGCACGATGATCGCAGTCACCAGATAATCGCCGGCAATCAGACCGGTCGTGATGGCCGCGAGTGCGATATAATCAAGCGCGAAATGTCGGCGCCGCAGGGCATTGACGGTTTCGATGATAAGATCAATGCTGCCAATACCAATCGTAGCAAATAAAATAAGGTTGGCAATCGGGGTTGGGGTGCCAAGATAGGTAGCAATACCAAAAGAACCTAAGCCTAAAACTATTAAACTCGGCACAATAAAAATACGATACATCGTGGCGTTCATACCAAAAAAGTTACCTCCTCAGTTTTAGATAGTATAGGCTTTTTAGGTGCGTAAGTAAACAAAAAAACCGCGCCGACCAGGCTTATGAAAAGCGTGGTGGGGCGGTTAATGAAAGAGCTGGTGTGTTCGAGGGTTAGTCGAACTGGTTGGAGGGAATTTCGGGGTGATTTCCGCTCGTTGGTGCGGGTGGAGTTCTGAGAGACGGTAGGTCGCAGGGCACATCCAGTAGCCCGCGGTCGCGTGCCGCCAGCTGTCGTTGTAGCACGAGCTGCCCAGGTGAAGTACCGCCACCCTCGGCGGTACAGTTGCGGTGCGAATAGGTGAGATGAACTAGATTTTTGTCTGACATTCGAACCCCCTTTTGGCCAAAATACTGTCTTTTTTTATCATAGTGCAGCTTCATGTGTCAACTGCGTGAGCTAGTACTCTGTGTAGGTATTTGGTATGCTATCACAATACTTTTTTATGAAAAAAACTATTCAACGCGGAAAATTAGTATGCACCTACCAGGGAAAAATCTTTACGATGTACGAACAAGAAATCATTTTTCCAAACGGTGAAAAGAAAATCTATGAGTACTGCGAGCGACCAGCTAGCGTGAGCGTTTTGGCGTTTGATGAAAAAGGTCGTCTTATTTTGATTCGAGAACGTCGGGTGGGGTACAAACATAACGTCTGGTTTTTGCCGGGTGGTCGGGTTGATAAACAGGGTGAATCACCGCGCCGGTCTGCAATTCGCGAACTGCAAGAAGAAGCCGGTTTTAAGCCAAAAACTATTAAATTACTGTACAAAAAATCACCGGCCAGTACGCTGCGGTGGGATATTTATATTTTCGCTGCCAAAGATTTGGTGCCGTCAAAAATGGAAGGTGACGAAGAATTTCCGATTGAAGTGGTGCCGACGCCGCTTGCTCAAGCCGTGAAAATGGCTAAAGACGGCACAATTGAAAACGAGTTTATTGCGTATAGTATTATTCGGTTCAACGAGATGCAAAAGAGTGGAGAGTTTGTCTGGTAATGACGGTTAGTGTCTAGAGTCTTTGTGGTTGAAATAATCAGTGTTTGAAAAAATCCATGTCACTATGATGCGAATGATAAAAGCGGTTTCAATAAGTGTCGCGGGAACGATCACTGTTAACATAATTTTTAGGTCGTTGGTTCTAAAATCCGTATAACTTTTGTATACAAAAGTTATGAGAGCGCTATTTTGTAGTAGTAATAATCCGGTAAATATATAGCCAAAAAATTTGCGCGCCCAATTTTTCCAGGAAATATCACTTAATTCAAGTTTTTCTTTTTGTTCTAGGTATTTGGTAAAATGAGAAGGTTCTTCATTGTTGTTGAGATTGTTTTTTGAAACGAAGTTATTAGTCTGAGGGATTTCGTCTGCAAAATTTTCAATTCGTTCTCGTTCCTCCTTCATACACATTATTCAATAAGGTCAAGATTTTTTAATCGCCACAACATAGCACTGTATGATGTGCCAAAAAGTTTGGCCATGTTTTCGATATCGTGCAAGGAGTGCCAGTACGCTTCGATCATATCTTTGGGCATAAGAAGGGCTGCTGCAAACCAATTAGCCTCTTGTTCTTCTTCTTTATTTTGTTTGTCGATCATGAGGATATCGGTACGGTAGAGCACGTCTTTTTCAACACCAGTGTGTAGTATAAAGTGCCCCACTTCATGAGCGATAGTAAAGGCTTGCCGAAAAAAAGGATCATTTTCCGAAATAAAAATAGTTTTGGTCGAACGGTCAAGCGCGCCAGCAACATTTTCGTTGGGGAAGGTGCCTTGTTTTAGCGTAATACCGTACTTGGTTAGCACGCGGACTGGATTGATGGGTAAAATAAGATTACCATCATATACTTCCGATCGAATTTCGTTAGCCTTCCCTTCAATTTCTTGAATTTTTTCACGACTCAGGGACATAAAATAGATTTCAATTTTCTGATATCAAGTATAGATCACGTGTGAAGTATTTTGCAACGGCCTTGTTTGTAAAGAAAAAGCCGAAGGTGGTTACCTTCGGCTTAGTGCTCAGTAGAGCAAGAGACTTTCGACGCGCTGCGTGCCAAGCTTGGTGCGGCCGCCGAGCGCTTCGATCTCGATGAGAACGAGCGCGATCGGGATACCGCCGCACTCCTTGATAAGCGCACAGGCGGCCTCGAGCGTACCGCCGGTCGCGAGCACGTCATCGACGACGAGCACGATCTGGCCCTTTTTGATGAGGCCTTCACCGATCGCGATGGTGTCAGTCGAGTACTCGGTGGTGTACGAGCGCTCGCGCTTGGGCGGGGGGAGCTTTGCGCTCTTGCGGAGGGGAACGAATCCAGGGCGACGTCCCCGTCTGGCAGGGAGCCGTTCACGCAGCGCCGATCCAAGAATGAATCCGCGCGCATCAAGGCCCACAACCATGTCGATCTGTTCTCGTTCGATGAGGCGCTCCATGAGTGACAGAGCCAGGTCATAGAACTGATCTTCGGCGAGAAGCGGGTTGATATCGAGGAACGGGATGCCTGGCTTTGGGAAGTCAGGAACCGTTCGGATGAGCCGACGTAGTTCGGGGTGGTTGGTGTGGGTGGACATCGGAGTGCTCCTTACTTATTCAAGTCGCTGAGGCAGCCGCCACGCGTGGACATCTCGTGGATAGTGCGCGCAATATGCCGGGCTAGATTGATGACCGTCAGAAAGTCCCGACGCGCTTCGTAGTAGGCCGCGGTACGCGGAATCGAGTTGGTAGCGACGATCTTGAGACCAGCTTCGCGGATACGATCTTCGGCGGGGACGCCCTTGGTATCGGGGCTGCCGATCCAGTGCGTCACCATGGCGCAGACCACCTTGGCACCCTTCTTTTTCAAGGCTTTCTGGGTGGCGATGAGGCTGCCGCAGGTGTCGGCCATGTCGTCGATGATAATGGCATAGCGGCCACGCAGCGAGACGTTGCAGGAGATGTTCGAGACTTCGGCCACGTTGTCTTTGGGCCGACGCTTGTCGTAGTTGCCGTAGCCGACTTCGGGGCCGAGCATCTCCGCGTATTTCTGTGCGCGCTTGGCACCGCCCGCATCCGGCGAGATGATCACGAGCTTTTTGCGGATCTCGGGATTTATCGCCTTGATATGCTCGATGAGGAGCGGGCTCGCCTTGAGAATGTCGAGTTTGGTAGCGCCATCCACCTTGTAGAAGCCCTGCATCTGGTCGCAATGCGGATCGAGCGTGATGATACGTTCCACTTTCCGGTTCATGAGGAGCATGTCAGCGATGACCCCGGCGCTGAGCGCGGTACGCCGTCCGCTCGTCTTGTCCTCGCGGTCGTTCGTGATATGGGTGAGGAGACAGCGGATGGTGAAGGCGTCGTTCGTTGCGAGCGCGTTGATGGCGAACATCGTACGCATGATATCTTCGCTCGGCTTGAGTCCAGGCGCTCCGATGAGGTACACATGCGCGTGACGCACCGATTCCTTCAGTTCAGGAGTGAATTCACCGTTCGCGAAGTAGTGCCAGTCGATCGTGACGCGCCGGAACCGGTGATCTTTCATCCTCTTGAGGTTTTTCATCACCTCGTCGCCGATAAGGTTGGTCTCGGGGAGCGTTGCGATAACGAGCTGTTTGTTCAGGTTTTTGTGTTCGGTGTTCATCTGATCCTCCAGTGGTTCGGGGTTTACTTGATGCCGTAGCGCTTCTGGAGCTTTTTCACGACCAACCAATGGTCGTAGCCCATCATATCTTCGGTCAGATCTTTGAGAGGGACGAGGTGGATCGAGGCAGCGTCATCGCCGGCCTTGAGACCTTCGGGGATAGTCTCGAACTCGAACAGATACACGACCGTGATACGGTCGATGACCTTATCTTTGTCCGGGGCATTACCCTTGCGATACTTGGGCCGCAGGTCGCGATTCAGGCCGCTGAGCACCATGAATAGGTGCTCGTCGAGTGTGTCAGGGTCGACCACTAGGCCAACTTCTTGCTCGACTTCGGCCGCAGCGGTGTGCGCGACCGTCTTGTCGCCCGTGGTGTGGTGCCCGCCGGGAATCACGTAGAGTCCGGCGAGAAACGCTTTGGTGCTCTTAATGACAAGTAAAAAGCGCTCTTTGCCAGTGCCGATAACGACGGCGACATCGCCCGTAGCGAGATATTCAGGACGGATCTCTTGGGTTTCCATGAGTAGCTTACTCCATTACTAGTGGATTGTTAACGATCGAACTTTGCCACGTCTGCCCCCGGCAATGATTTGCCAGGGTCAGGATGGCCCCGAACATGCAATCGTTCGGGGTGGAGCAGCAACACTCATACTATAATCGTGCCCACCGATTAAAAACATACTTTTTTATGTATTTTTGTAGACAAGATATTTTTTTTGCTCTATACTAATAAAAAAATAGTAGTATTAACTACGAAAAATTTAGTAGTTATGCCGTTAACCACGCTCCAAACAAAAGAAATCACCGAGGTGTTTGAAAGCCTCGGGCTTAACAAAAAAGACCAGGCCGTCTATCTGGCCCTTCTTTCTTCACCACCAACAACTCTTACTCCGCTGGCGCGCCTCGTGCGTTTGCCGGTCACAACCGTACAATCAGTACTCGCCCGGCTCGAAACATTTGGCGTTGTGCAGGTAAGCAAGCGTAAATCACGTCATGTCTACGAAGCGCTTGAGCCCGAAGCGCTCACCAAACTCATGGCCCGGCGGCTCGAAGAAGTAACGGGGATCGTTCCGCTCCTTTCAAGTCTTATGAAAGACGCCGGGGGTGCGGCCCGGGTCAAGGTGTTCTACCGCGAACGCATGAGCGATATTTTTTATGCGGCGCTTGAAGCTCAGGGGAAGTTGGTATATGAGATCGTTTCAGCCGCTGATATTCAAAAAGTGCTGGGTGAAAAATTTCATTTTAGCCGTCGCCGTATTGCTGCCGGGGTACGTCTTAAAAGTCTGCGTGTAGAAAGTCGAGAAATTAAGAATTATAATCGGGCGATTGATCAGCGGGAATTACGGGAAGCTCGTTTTTTACCGCGCGAGTTTACGTTTGCCTCGTCGATATTTTTTTGGGATACATCAGTGGCGATTTTTAGTACCGCTGAAGAAGGTGTGGGGATTTTGGTGGAAAGCAAAACGATCACCGAGATGTTTCGTCAGCTATTCGACATGCTTTGGAGTGTCAGTCGGGGGATGGAACGTACTCAAGCCTGATTGCCCAAAAAAACTAAGTTCTGTATCATGGCTGTATTCAATTCCCGGTTTTTTTTACTGTATGACGTACATAGTGTTGTTTAGTGCCTGCTTATTGTTTACTCTCACCGCCTGGTTCCGTTTCCGTACCGCCGTCGGTGTTTTAATTTTGGCCCTTCCCACCTACCTCATCCGTTTTAAAATCGGTCCGTTACCAACGACGTTGCTCGAACTACTCTTTGGCGTAATCTTTCTCGTGTGGCTCATCCGTTTCGCTCGCGAAGACCTGCGTAAAATCTGGGGGGTTATGAAATCTAACCGTTGGTTTTTTATCTTCACGGGACTGTTTTTTGTCGGCTCGCTCATCGGGGTGGGGGTGAGTGATATGGTACTACTCTCGCTCGGGCAGTGGCGGGCGTATTTTTTGGAGCCAATGATTTTGTTTCTTATTATTATTGGCCGCGCATCTCCGGTGTCATTGCGAGGAGTGAGTCTTGATCAAAATCGAGACGAGCGACACGGCAATCTCGTTGATCCATCTCTGAGTTGTGCAGACGAAACCCGGGGTGTTCCCATGAGATTGCTTCGTCCCGATGGTGTCGGGACTCGCAATGACAGTACTACGGTTTCTGTTTCACAC
>JBPOHP010000132.1:0-7056 GCA_052035445.1 Candidatus Magasanikiibacteriota bacterium | reverse complement strand
AAGGTAGGCCAACGAGATTGCTTCGTCGTCGCTTGAGCTCCTCCTCGCAATGACAGTGTTAGTTCGCGTAAGATGAGTTACTAACAATATTTTTGACGAATAATCATATTACCGATATTGTAATACAAATTGTTACAATATAGATTATTCATATGCGCCACATCATCAATATTTCTCTCCCGGAGACCATGGTAAAAGAAGTAAAAAAAGAAGTGAAAGCCGGCGGTTATGCTAGTACGAGCGAATTCATGCGCCATCTATTGCGTTTATGGAAGCTTAAGAAACTCAGTGAAGAGCTCCATAATGATCGCCAACAATTTGAGGCCGGAAAAGGACGGGTACTAGGCTCACTTGCCGAACTCTAGGTATGAAAATCTTGATTCTGCCCAAATTGCACGGCAGTTTAAAAAACTGCCAGAGACCGTAAAAAAATCTGCTCGTGAAAAAGAGAAGATTTTTCGCAAAGACCCGTTTGATCCGCGACTCAAAACTCACAAACTACACGGCGTACTTGCTGGCTTTTGGGCGTTTTCGATTAACTTTAGCTATCGGATTATTTTTGACTTTGCTGACCCTGATACTGTGCGATTTTATATGATTGGTGATCATAATATTTACGATACATACTAAAAAACCAGCCACGCGAGGTTGGTTTTTTACTACCAGCTTACCTCCCAATAAACGGCTCCGCACTCTCCCACGCCATATCAAACAACACTTTCATGGTGCTCACAATAGTCGGATCTTTAATGACTACCACAAATAAATTGTTGGCGTGCAAACGAAACAACGCCACCGTGTCACCGTAAATGGCACTATCGTTATAAATACCGCTTTTCGTAGCCAGGCGGACAGCGTATGATTTCCCGGCCGCGGCCGCATAACGGCGAGAGCTTTTTTTGGCTTCCGGAGTATTGGCGATGATCTCGTGAGTTTTAATTTGTTTATCGGCCGTGACTTCGGTGATTTTATAAAAATAGTCCCGAAAACTGGTTTCTACCGCGTGCAAGTCAGACCAAAAACGAATGAAGTTGGCTTCAAATAGCCCAGCGTAGAGCTGCTCCAACCCACGCCGTCCTTCGAGCACACTCACTTGCGGACGCCCGGCGATTTGGTGCTGGAGCGAAGTTAATTCCGGCATAAGTTGTTTTACGGCGACTAAATTTTCTTCGGCGCGTTTTTCGAGCTGTTTTGGATCAGTGGCCTTAAAATATTCTTTCTTACCCGCGGGGTATTTTTCGACGAGCCCCTGTTCGATCAATTCGGCAATATGCAGATAAACGGTTGGGCGTTTTAATCCTGCCTTAAGAGCAATATCTTTGATCGCGGCGGTGCCGAGCGCAAGGAGCGCGATATACACCTGAGTGGATTTTTCGGAGAGGCCGAGGTGGTGGAAGGCGAAGGTGTTCATAAGGGGCTGAGAAGTTTGTAGGTTGAAAGGTTGTGTTTTATCAGTGTCATTGCGAGGAGGAGTCCCGATCAGAATCGGGACGACGACGCGGCAATCCCCTCAACCCACCGCGGGCTCTGTTAGCAAGCCTCACCTGGAATACAAGGGGATTGCTTCGTCGCTACGGCTCCTCGCAATGACACCGATCAAGAACACTATAAAAAACAGTACCAAATTATATATTTTTGTCAATATATCTGACAAAATAATAAATATAACTTGCCTTAAATTAGATAAAAATTAATTAACAAAGGTCTAAAAAACGCACCGTATGTTTACAAACATGACATTTCTGGTATCATGGACTGTTACAGATGAAACGAGAGCTGCAGATGATAGCTCTTTTACAACCCACAAGGGAGCAACCATGTCCTACCAGAAACTGCACGAACGCATGATGACAGATTTCACCTGCCTGAGCCTACGACACAACCCTGTGCTACACGCCTGCACTTCTGCCGCTGCGCGACGCAAAGCACTCGAGCAATACTCGCTCTTTCCCAAAGAAATCGTCCGGTTACTCATCCTCGCTCGAAATGCGGCGCGCACTAGCGGCTGTACGAAGTTGGCCAACGAGCTCACCCGCAATATCGGCGAAGAGCTTGGCACAGAGACTAACGGCACGACGCACTATCAGTTGCTGGGCCACGCGCTGCACAACGAGATCGCGCTTGATGTTGGTCAGGTACAACCCGAAACGGCGACTGCAACATTTTTGTCCGCCGTGCAAAAGCATCTTGCGCAAACACCACTTTCCGGAGTCTTCGGAGCCGTCTACGCGATGGAAGTAAGCGCCGTACCAGAACTGCGGGTGGTGCTACGACTGCTGAAACAGCTCAAGGCACAGACACTTCCCGGCAAGCTGGGAAAAGATGCAACCGAATTTTTTCGCCTCCACCTGGCGGTCTGGGAGCCGGGGCATGCTCGCGGCTTACGCGCCGTCGAGAGCGAAGTGCTTCGCACACCAGCTGACCACGAGGTGTTTGAACAAAGTTTCTTTGCTGTTATTGCGGCGATGGAGACGTGGTGGCACAACCTCGCTCACCTAGCCAATCAAAGTGCCTAGACGCACCCCAGACACCTGCCCTGTCTGGGGTTTTAATTACAACTTATCAAACAACAACCGAAAAATCTTCTGTTGAAACCGAGCAAAAGCCGGACTTTCCAGAATGTACGCGGTCTCGCTACTAAAATCGATAAACGCTACTTTGTCGCCGTAGATGATATGCGAAATATCGTACGCAAACACGTCGTACGAGGCAGGTACGATTTTGAAAAAACGGCCAAGACGCTGTTTTTTGGTTCGACCGGTTTGTTCGTTCGTGATGATGTAACGATCAAGATCTCCGCTATCGCCGGTACGCTCAAAATAACGCTCGGGTAAATACTTCCGATTGGCGCGATAATTTTTATGAGATTCGTACCGATAGAAAACTTCGCCTTTCTTGAGTGTTACCATCATATCATCATAGACACTCGTGATACCTTTTTTCCCGGTAAAAATTTTGACAACCGGTCGTGTACTTACCGTTTGGTAGTGCGCAACGAGCTCTGGCAACAGCTTCTCAAACGACTGTTTAGTCTCTTCTAAACGTGCCCGAAGTTTTTCGGGGTGCTCGGCAATATAGACGGTGCGTTTGCCGCGTAACGATGGCGCAACCAAATCTTTTTCGACTAGTTGGGCAATATTTTTGTATACCATAGGGCGGTGAATTGCTGTGAAACGCGAGAGCTCACTGATGGTTGATGGGCCGTGCTCGAGCATAGATCTAAAAATCCTCGCTTCAACCGTAGTAAGCCCTAAACGTTGCAAGAGGTCGTCTACTGTCATAATGTGTACTAAAAAAATACATATTTATGTTGTATATTTTACCTTATTTTTAGATATTTTTACAGGTATTGCACAAAAGTGAATACATGCAGTACGCAATAATTATGCCCGAGGTGCGGCGTTCGTGTATAGTGCTCTTAACCTCTCGAGAGGCACACAACTCACGTAAGGACTTTCTATGCATCCACAACTTCTCGTCCATGTCCGCCACGGTCAATCTATCGGCAACCTCCTTGACGAAGATGGTCGTGCTAAACTGAGCATGAGCACGTCTGACTACCCACTCACTGAGCTTGGCCATGAGCAAGCCCGGCTTACCGGCGACTATCTCCGCCAACGCTTTGGCATATTTGATGTTGCATTTACCTCGCACTACACACGAGCGCGTGAAACACTTGCGAGTCTCAACATTAACGCGAAAGAGATGGTCATCGAACCACTCCTCGCCGAATCAAACCGCGGTATCTGGCACATCATGCCACACGACGAAATGGGTCAAAAATATCCTGATGAAGTACGGCGAAAGAAATTAGAGGGTTTATATCATCACCGCGCCATCGGTGGCGAAAACAACGCTGACGTTGAAATGCGTATTGCCCTCTTTCAGCACCGCCTGGCTCATGAGTACGCGGGTAAAAAAGTGCTCGTTATCGTGCACGGTACCTGGCAACTCTTGTTTGAACGACGCTTCTACAACCAAACACCAGAGAAATTCATTGAGCGGTATCACCAGAAGGACATTATGGCGAATGCTGCTATTAATATCTACGAAGCACGGCCTGCCTATGGCTTTATTGGCCCGCGTCGTCACCTCAAGCACCGCGAGTACCTCATTCCGTGGCAAGGAAAGATTGCTTTGCCCAAAAAAGAAGAGCTCGCTTAACACCCAACACTCGAAAGGAGTTACCCATGCTTCCCCTCCACCTCGTTGTGATCCGTCATGGTCAGTCCACCGCAAACAAAGCCAAACATCACTACAAAGACACTGGTGATGATTCGCTCTACACCGAAGAACTACTCAACCTGCATAGCCACGCGTTTCCCCTGTCAAACACAGGCATTGAGCAGGCACGTGCAGCTGGTGATTGGCTGCGACGCGAGCAACTTACCTCGTTTCAGCGCTATTACACGTCGGAGCACCGACGAGCGTTTCACACGGCTGCCCTCCTTGACCTCTCGAACGCCCGCTGGTACCGCGACCAAGTGCTCCGCGAACGCTACCATGGTATCATGGACAATCTGCACCCTGATACCGTGAGAGAACATTATGCTGAGTACAAGCGCGAACTCAAAAAATCTCCGTTCTACGCCAAGCCGGCGAACGGTGAGTCGATCGCGGAGACGGTGGACCGGCTACGGAGCACGTTCATGTCGACCTTGCACCGCGAGTGTTCGAACGGCAACGTCATCGTGGTAGCCCACGGCGAGGTGCTCTGGGCACTCCGTTTCATCATCGAGCGGATGAGTGTGGAGCAGTTCGAAAGGCTTGATCGTTGCAAACGTTCGCGTACGCGGATCAACAACTGCCAGATTATCGAATATACTCGGGTCAACCCCGACAACCAGAGTGACATCCGGGACTATCCGATGTGGATGCGTTCGGTCTGCCCTTGGGACAAGAGAAAATCGTCGAATGTCTGGCAGCCGATCGTGCGCAAGAGCTATACCAACGAAGAATTAATAGCACTCGCCACCGAAAAAAATTAAACTTATTCTTAAGCACAACACCATTGTATGAGCACAACAATTGGTGTTTTTTAACGAGGTACTATGCTGATTATAACAAACTTTTTCGATACAGAAACCCTATCGTTAGTATCACGAGCAATAAGGTGACTACGAGTGTAGAGTTGGTAGGAATTTTCAGAAGAAAATGAGGTATTTGAGCATCTTCGAGTGTAAATATAATTTTTGAACTTTTCTCACTCATAAACGGACTCAACGGATCACGGGCAACAGCGTAGGCTGTGTATCGTCCGTCGGCAAGCGTAACAAAATGTTGATCGTGACGAATGTCCCAATGACCGCTTTGATCGGCACGTGTGCGGTATATCAACTCTGGTTGGGATTGAATATACACCGTTACTTCTGTACGAGCGGGAGCATAACCGCTTATAATAACTGTTCGTGATACAGGCTCTCCGGCAACCGATAATAGAAAGGGTGGTGTTAGAGCTTTAGAAACTTGAAACGATTCGAGCGCGGCTGGTAGTGTATTAAGAGCGCTCACCGCAACAAGCGTCTGACCGCCAACCTGATTTAACACATATTTAGATTGAACGATCCCCGGCTTTGCGACATCAAGAGCAACACTCGTGAGCTCAATAGGCGTATGGCAATTATTCTTTAATCGCGCCCGAAACAGTAATCTCATTTTTCCTTCAAGTAAACGGGGGTTACGCTCAAATGCACTTTGAATTTCAACAGCAGAACTTATATCCTCATCCGACATGTGCTCCGACGTTATGCGCTTAAAAGTACCTGATACAGCCTTATACCACGATCCTCCGCCGTCAGGAGAAACTTGAAAACCAACAGCTCCTTTGCCAATACTACCGACCATTGAAAAGCCGATAATTTTTTCTTCTGGCAAAACGGTAAACGCTTCTCGAGCCTCAATAATTCCCTGACATACAACTTGATCTTTTTTCACCTCTGGTATTACCAAGGAAGCAGAACCTCCTATTAACCGAATGGTATTCTCATCATACACAAATGACATGAGTGAGGTTGGATTAGAAAACGACCATTGATATCGAACTCTATGGGTTTTAGGTACTTTATATGGGCTTATCACACACACGGTGACGAAATACCACACCCCAACACAGAGACATAAGACAATCATGCTTACAGCAACCAGCATTCGACGTACCCGGAATCTTAAAACTTCTGATCCCACTTTTTTTAAATCACTAGCGTTTGCTTGACCGATAATTGCGCGCATTGGCCACGCAATAATAGTCATAATTAATTCACCAATGATGATTTTTCCTAATAAAAGAAGCGACTTCCCGATGGCAGTACTAAGAATCAAATCCTCTCGCCATTCAAAAATTCGATGGGATAATCTGAGAAGCGATTTGAGCAATTTTTGCCTATATCTCCTCAAAAACATTCTCATATCATACAAAAGTAAGCACCATTACAAAAACTAACAACATAATAAAAAACACAGAAACAAACCGCACTAGCATAAAACTTTGGTCAAACACCTGCTCAACAAATGATTTAGACACCACAAACTCCATTGACTCGCTCGGAATACTTTTGGCGAGGGTGAACGGATCACTCGCCACTGCCACAACCGAATAAACACCAGCCTGAAGACCTATATCTGACCCCGTTAAACGTGCTGGATCAACCACCCATTTTCCATCATCTTCTGCCCAGGTAGAAAACATAATCGTTCGATTGCGATTTTTTTGTGTTACAAAAATAGTGATATTAGTCCCGGGCAAGGATGTTCCCTGGACATTATATAGATACCCGTGATCATAAAAGATACTTTTGAGCACGGGCGGAGGCAAGAGCGCGGCTCTCGTAGAATTAGCAAGATGTGGTTCGCCATCCACTACTGCCACAACTTCCGTATGAAAAGAAGGATTTCCGTATATCCATAACTCTCGTATCGTAACGAGCGCAGTTTTTGCGAGCCATATCCCCGTCAACATGAGTAAAACGATACTCACCATATTGAGTCGGAAACGAAGACTCGGAACACTTTGAATAACATTTTTTTTCTGAAACCCAAAAAATATGAGCGGCACCGTCA
>JBPOHP010000141.1:0-3649 GCA_052035445.1 Candidatus Magasanikiibacteriota bacterium | reverse complement strand
AAAGTATTTCCCGGCTGCTCGTCGTTTACAGTCACTCCGCCATCAGTAACGGTGCTTGAGGAAGAGCTATCTCTTATTCCAGCATCACTCACTGCACTTGGTGCTGTTTCGTTCGCAGCACCATCTTTGCGGGCAATATCAAGAATATTCCCCTGAATTTCCCCAGCATCAAGTTGAGTAGTTATCACGATGATAAAAGCGATACTAATCATGAATATGTTGCGCATGGTCTTTTACTCCATCACATCTCGTAGTGTAATAAAAAAGAGCGTGGTTGTCGTGCCACCCTCCTTTTTTGATTTTTTTGCTAGGAGCAACATACCATATTTCACGATCAAGTCAAGGATGTCGAATAATTAGAACTCGAAAATAACGAATGATCTATGCATATAAAAAATCCCAGCGCTGCAGCAGGTGCTGCACACTGGGAACGCTAGAGAACGAGTAGCGCCGTGTGTGCCATCGTTGCAATAACCGAGGCAAGAATGGTGACAGTCAGCGGTGACCCACCAGACTTATTCATTGCCGTTTGCAAACCAGCGTAAAAAATTGACGGCTCATCAGGGTCACACGTACAACTGTTGGCCAAGCCTACCACACTCTCATAGACTCCGAGGCAGGGATGGCCATTCTGCGCCCAGGCTGCAAAGTGATAGGCTTGATAGCGCGTACCCGTGAACCGATTGCTGAGGTAGACCGTGTAGTTGCGCACCACGCGACTCACACACCCATCAACACGACTCGTACCATAACTGTCGCTCAGCGTGTACGAGCCAACGTTCAGAGTAAGTGCGGACGAGAGCGAGCCGGTATCCCCACTCTTTTCACTGACAGTGGTGCCGCCAAACATCTTGTCGAGCTCGCTCGAAATGCCATTACCAAAAAAGTAGCGTGGCTCAAGCCCTTCGAGTTCGACATCTGCCAGCAACCGCGGAAGCTCGGTACGAAAAATTCCGGGATCAGTGTACACGCGGCCATCAGGCAAGCTGGCCTTAAAACCGCTGTCTGTCTTTTCAATCAGAATGTCGAACGTCTTCACGTCGGGTGTCAGCGGCTCAGTACCAACCGCTTCGGCACCGCAACCGACGACGCACATGAGCAGTGCCAGCAGGGCGAGCACCGACGATAGATAGTTGGGTTTTGGGTTGGGATGGGACGAAACAACGGTCGAATTCTGCAGCATGACGAATACTCCTTATGAGCAGGTATATAGTATCTAAACGACCTTATTTCGTAAAGATTGCCTCGGTGTATAGCATCTGCCCCAATAAATAGTTATACACAGTACCTTGTATAAAAAGGTAGTTGGTGATACTGTTTATCTCTTCTCTCTTTTATATGCCCGAAACAACCCTTGAACACGTACAATCTCAGCTGCGCAAAGGCACGCTTGAATACTGCATCCTCTTGATTATCGCCCGCGGCAAGGTCTATGCCTCAGAAATTTTATCTGAACTTAAAGCGGCTAATCTATTGGTAGTCGAAGGAACGCTCTACCCACTGCTTTCACGCCTCAAATCTGAAAGCTTTCTCGAATATACCTGGGCTGAATCAACCTCGGGGCCACCACGAAAATACTACACCCTCACCCTGGCCGGCCGCAAAAATCTGGCGCTCCTCCATGAAACCTGGAAATCGCTCACCGAGTCTATCAACCATCTAGCTACTACCTATGAAAACAACCCGTAACATTACTATTGGTGGCCGCATGTTCGCCATCGAAGATGACGCCTACACACGTTTAGAAAATTATCTTGCTGAAGTGAAGGGTGTATTCAACCATTATACTGATCAGCACGAGATCATCGCTGATATGGAAGACCGTATGGCCGACCATTTTGAACAGCAACATAAAAACAGCGAACACTACATCACCCTCGCCGATGTTGAACAGCTGATAGCGACTATGGGGAGTCCTGACGATTTACGACAGACCAGTGAAGGGGTGTCAGCTGACAACTCACCACCACGTAGCGATCAGGCACCACGCCGAGCACGTAAGCTCTACCGTAACCCTGATGACAAAATTATTTTTGGTGTGTGTTCGGGTTTGGCGGCCTATTTTGGCATGGATGTCGTTTTTGTACGCCTCCTATTCATCGCAGTCACCCTCATGGGCGGATCCGGTATACTCATTTATCTCATACTGTTTATTATCATGCCTGAGGCCAAAACAACCACCGAAAAAATGGCTATGCGCGGAGAGCCCATCACACTCTCAGGAATTGTTGAGCAGATAAAATCTGAATTTTCTTCACGGGTAAAAAAATAATGAATGAATACCACCTGCCTACCGGCTGGTGGTTTTTTTGATATGTTGAATCTTGAAAAATAGACCGAAACATGTTAGGATTTTCTCTTATCACCTAACACCACTCGTATGCTCCCTCAACGACTCGTACTCGTTCGTCACGGCGAATCAGAAGGCAATTTAATGATCGACCGCATGCGCCGTGGCGACATGAGCGGCCTCACCCCAGCGTTCATGGAACGCAGTAGCCACACCTGGCGCCTCACCCCCCGCGGACATGAACAAGCGCAGAGTGCTGGCGAGTGGCTCAAAAAAAACGAGCTCACGTTTGATCTGCTCTACGCTTCACAACATGTCCGCGCTCTGCAAACCGCCGTTGAGTTGAACATTCCGAACGCTACCTGGCGCATTGACATTCAACTCCGCGAACGCGATTGGGGTATCATGGATTTTCTCAAACCCGAAGAACGCACGAAAGACGGCCCATTTGGTGCGTACTGGACCTGGATGAGTCGCTCACCGTTTTATCATGGCCCCGCGAATGGCGAATCGATCGCCAAACTGACCGAGAGGTTGCGCGGCGGTATCATCGACTCGCTCCATCGCCAGAACCCCGATCAATCAGCCATCATCGTCACCCACGGCGAAGTCATGTGGGCGTTTCGTTTTATTTTTGAACGACTCCTCGTGCACGAATTTGAAGCAGAGCATCAGTCCGATCACCCGCATGACGAAATTTATAATTGTCAGATCATCGAATATAGGCGGACAAACCCGAACAATCCCAACGAGACACTCCCCTACTACGGCTGGGTCAGATCAGTCTGCCCCTGGGACGAAAAACGCTCCACAAATACTTGGCGCAGCATCGAGCGACGGACGTTTACTAACGACGACTTACAGCGACTGATCGAAAAAGTGCAGCCAAAAAACGATCTTCAGTAAAGCGAATAACTGTCTACAACACCTGATGGAGTTTGTCTTTTTTGGTTTGCAAATAAACCTGATCATACTCAGTGGCTGACACAACCAAAGGAACTCGTTCAACAATAGTGATACCGTATTTTTTTAGCTCAGCAACTTTTTCAGGATTGTTGGTTAGTAACCGAACCGAAGAAATATCGAGATCGCGGAGTACCTGCTCTGCCATACCATAGGTTCGTTCATCAGGGGCGTGCCCGAGCATCACGTTAGCCTCAACGGTATCATAGCCTTCGCGTTGCAGCTGGTACGCCTTAATTTTTTCAAAAAGTCCGATCCCCCGACCTTCTTGACGCAAATAAATAAACACACCACCTTCGCGCTGAATGAGCTCGAGTGATTTTTTGAATTGCTCTCCACAGTCACAATACAAACTGCCAAACGTATCACCGGTCAAACATTCACTATGCACACGCG
>JBPOHP010000184.1:0-2296 GCA_052035445.1 Candidatus Magasanikiibacteriota bacterium | reverse complement strand
TTAGCTTATAGTGCTCTACCTTCCTTGTCAAGGACTAGCCGTATATTGGCTCTGGATAGCTAAAAACCACCACATGTTTGATAGCCTTTGCCCGCATTCATAAGACACGACTGACCAGAAACACACTCGGATGATGAGGAGCATTGCATGCCAGCGCCTTTCTGTTGACAGATATCACAATATTGACCACCACAATCTACGCCAGTTTCATCACGATTTTTTACCCCATCATTACAGCTTGGTCCACTTGCCGTACATGCTCCATTCACACATGGGCCAAGGGCACAGTCCTTATTCTGAAGACAACGCTGACCAGTGCTGCCACAAGGGCTACACGACCCACCACAATCAACGTCGGTCTCGGTACCATCTTGTTTATCATTCGAACACGATCCACTTACACTATTCGTTGCGCCCGCACCACCAGTAGTGGTATTTTGGTTCACCACGGGAGAGTTGGGGGCAGTCTGCAAATTACTGAAAATAAACGAGGTAAGAGCATAAGCCACCAACGTCACAATCAACCCCGTTATAGCTGCAGAAAGAGTTGATTTGGCTTTTTCTACAAATTCTTCGTTGCCACGTGCCGTCAGCCACCGCAACCCCGCATACATAGTAAAGCCAAAAAAAACAAAGGCGGTTAGGGCTAAAACACCACTTGTTACGCTACCGATGATATCGTAAATCGTTTGCGACTCTGTGTAGCCTAATTTGGCCCCAGTTGCTCGCAAGCCATAATCCTGCGCAAACACAGCGCTCCTTAAAGTAAAAAATACCATACCTACCACTAAGCAGCTGGTGATAAAAGGACGTATACGCATAAATAAAAAGAGTCAGTAATCTATGACCTCTATGGTACCATGTCTTGCCGACGAACTTCAAATACGTTAGGATGAAGCTAAAATCATCTAACGTCCTCATAGTTCAACGGATAGAACAGCAGCCTTCTAAGCTGCGGATAGAGGTTCGATTCCTCTTGAGGACACACTACTAATATATCTCAACGGGACAAAAAAATATACTTGACAGAATGTGTTTTTTTATTTAAAATAAGCTGTCGTTTTTATAGCATCCTGTTCCTATTTGGAGGCACCATCTCATGACGATACAAATGAAATTGAATCTGACCCAGCGTCTAACCCTGGCACAACGGCTAGAAACTAGACACGCACTCCGCCTCGAACTATTACAGACTCTGCATGGGGCGCACGGCAAACCAGACGCCACGTGCCCGAAATGCCACCACAGACTAACGACGATCGAGATTCTACGAGGTTTCGGTGATAGTCCGAACGATTTCACCACACGATGCCCTCTCGAATCGTGCGCAATACGGTTCGAGGCTCGCCTACACTGCTATATTGGTACAAGCGGTCTGTCGCGAGTAGAGATGCTGTTTTACTGCCCATCACAAACGACACACCGGCTTACCCCAGAACTCTCACGTCTCTCACCAGATGAGTTTCGTATCCAAGCACCAAGCCTCTATTTCTCCGCACTAACGCACTTTGGCACGCTCAAACGAGCGTTTGAAGAGGTTCGCCTTGTCTATACATACCTAGAGATTCGTGACTGGAAAAATAAGGTCATCTCGTTTCTTGGACAACTACCTGACCCGGTGATCGCAGAATGCGTCGGTGTCTCAACGGCTCGCGTTCGGTCGTTACGACGCAAACACGGAATCGCACCTTACGACCAACACTACCACAACTAGAAGAGTGGATAGACGGTGAAAATAGATATAGTTTTCACCGTCTTTTTTAACATCAGAATTCCATTCGTCAGAAAAAATGGGTTATTTTATGTCAAAAATAGCAAAACACCCTCCTCTCGGAGAGCGTTCGCTTAGGGGTGGCCAACGGGAATTGAACCCGTATTGCGGGAGCCACAATCCCGCGTAATAACCATTATACCATGGCCACCACATCAAATGTACCGCTATAACGAGCGGCGATAGAACGTTATCATAGAAAAAAAGGAAGTTCAAGAGCACGCGTTTTTTTTGTCAAAAAATATCAAAATTATGCTATACTGTTCGGCATATGTCACACCCTCAAAAAATTTTGATTCTTTCGTGTTCAGCCGGCCTGGGTCATGTTCAGGCCGGTAAAGCACTCCTTGCCTACTACCAACAGCATTACCCGCACTATACGGTTCAACACCACAATATTACCGATGATAGCGGCGGTTTTTTTTAAGCCGTTATTTAGACCAATTACGACATTACAATTAACCATTTTACCAGGGTATTTTATTTTTTATTTAGAATTACTTAAACACCGTTTTGCTGTCGTAT
>JBPOHP010000049.1:0-2683 GCA_052035445.1 Candidatus Magasanikiibacteriota bacterium | reverse complement strand
GAGCTTGGGGTTGAGCGCGAGCATCGAACGTTGTGCCTGAATATATTTGTACGTGAGCGGAAAAACTACGACCCGCACCAGGATGGTGGTAAGTAAAATCACCACACCCAAATCATGCCCCGGCACGATATTGTAGAGCCCGACAAACAAATTGAAGATAGGTTGATAGAGAACGACGTGGAAAAGATTACCAAACATAGTTTGAAAAAACCTGTCATTGCGAGGAGGAGACCCGATCACAATCGGGACGACGACCTGCGCTTCGCCGGAGCTACGGCAAGGCGAGCGTGGCAATCTCATTGGTTTACTAGCTACCTTTGCTAACAGAAGCTGATAACCCAACGAGATCGCCACGGTGTTCGTTCCTCACACCTCGCGATGACACTTAAAATTATTCATTTATTCTTTAACGACCTCTTCGGCAGCAACCTCTGGTTTAGTTGCTGGTTCACCCGCTACTTTAATCTCTCCTTCACTCGAAACTTCTTGCGTACCACCTTGTTCTTTGACGGTAATGCGCCAGCCGGTTAGTTCTGATGCCAGGCGAACATTTTGTCCACTGCGACCGATGGCGAGTGAAAACTGATCAGGTGCCACATTCACGACAGCAAATTTTTCAGCTGGCGATAAATCAACACTCAAAATCTTGGCTGGAGAAAGAGCGTGACCAATAAATTGTTCTGGTTTATCACTGTACTGAATAACATCAATTTTTTCACCACCCAACTCTTCGATAATCGTAGTGATGCGGCTACCGCGCTGACCAATACATGATCCAATCGGATCAACCGCTTCGTCAGCGGTCCAAACAGCAACCTTAGAACGAAAACCCGGGTCACGGGCCACGCCTTTAATTTCGATAGTACCATCAAGAATTTCAGGGATTTCTTGCTTGAAAATTTCACGTACCATGCCGGGATTCGTGCGAGACAAGATGATTTCTGGGCCACGCATACTCATTTCAACGGCCTGCACATACGCTTTGATGCGCGAACCAGGGCGGTAGTGATCGGTACGAACTTGATGCTCGGACAATAAAACGCCGGTGAGCTTGCCCAAATCTACCAACACTTTGCGTCCTTCGACGCGCTGAATCGTACCCTGAATGATCGTGCCTTCTTGAGCTTTAAAGTCTCCAAACACGGCCGTGCGTTCGGCTTCGCGCACTTTTTGAATGATGACCTGCTTAGCTGTTTGCGCTGCCATGCGGCCAAAGGCGTGCGGGATTTCGAGGGGGATTTCGAGTGTATCGCCCACTTTGGCTTTTTTACCGCCAACCGGAAGGGCTTTAGCGTCTTTTAACATGAGCTCGGTTTTCGGGTTGAACCGTACCAAATGAGCGGTTTCTTCATCACTCAGTTCGCGACCTTCTTCGCGGGCTTTAGCTCGAAGCGCGGTCATTTCTTCTTGCGCTTTTGCGAGGGTTTCTTCGTCAATATCATCGACGATAATCTTGATATCCCAGGCCTGCATATCGCCGGTTTCTGGGTCGAATTTTACTTTGATATTTTGTTGTTTATTACCAAAATCTTTGCGATACGCAGCGGCCAGTGCGGTTTCGATGGTTTCCATGACCGCGTCATAGGACAAATTTTTCTCATCACAGAGCGCTTGAATGGCTTTGGTGATATCTGACATACAAAAACGATAAAAATAGATAAGGATAGTGTAGCCCAAAATAGGGCTTTCTACAATGCAAAAGAACATGGATTACCATGTTCTTCAGGGTAAGAATACCCTGGACGCCACAAAACGTCAAGCGTGATGAGAAAAAATGACGACTATACTGAAAATTTGGCTTAGATTCAGAGAATTTTAACTGAAAAATATCCTAGTTCACCTTGACACACTACTAAAAATATAGTATCATTGCTTGTTCCGTCTCTGACCGTACTTTCACAAGGAGAAAACCGATGACACAGCTGATCCGACCCTTCCCCGACTTCAGCACGTTTTGACCACGGAAGAGGCGATCGCCTACGTGATTGACCACCTCAAACATCACTTGCATCACCCGCACCCCCTGAACCCAAAGAGCACCGAAAGCGCATTTGAAAAAGCCTTGAGCACAGCACTCGGCTTGATCAGCTACGCCGAAAACGTGGCGCATCTCAAAACCATCGATGATATCGATACACATTCGTGGATGGTCGTGGTCGAGTACAAATATGCGTACTACGCCAACATTCACAAAGAAGGACGGAGACTGTACATCTCGCCGTCGTTTGACTGTAGCGACAAAACCCGTTGGTGGTCGCGACTGCACCGTCTACTGTGGTCGTTTATGCTCCGGGCTCGTGACCCAGAGCCAGAAATTTCTGGCGATGAGGAGAACGAACTGTTTAATCTCATCAGGGGCGCAGCACGGCACCATATGGTGATCACCTACGGAAAGCTGAACCCCAACCCACAACTTCGTGGAAAGATTCACTGGCTCAACTGTCAGTTAACGATCCCGACCATCACGCTCGAGATGAACTCTCCTAGCGAGACGTAATCACACACGCCACGCAATAATAAACCCGCCCACCCGCTGCGACCGAGTTCGCCGCCAGGTGGGCTCGTGTCTTGGTTGTCGATAAAACTATCGGCACCGAAGCTCACGAACAATCTACCAAGAGGTTAAACATGACCAACTACTGGCTTTCCAAGACTCCAGAAGAGATCTTTGCCGCCTTCCCCC
>JBPOHP010000108.1:0-3988 GCA_052035445.1 Candidatus Magasanikiibacteriota bacterium | reverse complement strand
TACTAAAAAAAAGGGGGTATGAGAATGATATTTTGGATTACACTACAGATGATCGTGTTACTCAGTATGTGGGGGTTTGTGCCGTGTCGTGCAGCGAATTCGGACATAATTATTAACGAGATCGCAGCGTATCAAGTATCTGGACATGAGTGGGTTGAGCTGTATAATCGAGGTTCCACGCCAGTTGATTTGACAGGATGGAAATTTGTGGAAAGCGGTGGTGCTCATGCTTTAAAAACGATGAACGGTTCGGCGATTATTGAAGCTTATCGTTATGGTGTAATTGCCCAGAGCAGCACCCAATTTTTGGGAGACAACCCGTCGGTTACGGCGACACTGTTTGGTGCGCAAAGCGGTGGTTCGACCTGGAGTACGCTTGTCGAGGGGGGAGAGGTTGTAGGTTTAGTAGATGCTTCAGGTGTGACACTTGAATCGTTTACCTATGTGAGCGCACCTAATGCGTCTCTTGAACGAAAAAATCCCAACCTTAACGACTATACGACCGCGAACTGGCAGCAGCGAGCAAGTGGAAATTCTGTGGGACAGCCAAATAGTGTTTTGATTTCGAATCAATCTGAAGCGGGAGGTAGTGTTGTAACATCAACGGGTAATACGACACCTGCAGAACAAGGCGGATTTTCAGAACTTCGAATCAATGAAATTATGCCGAGTCCCACCGCTGGTAGTGAGTGGGTTGAGTTATATAACTCCGGAGATCGTCCGGTACTTCTGACAGGACTAACGTTATGCGATAATCGGACATCGGCGTCATGCACGATTGCGGAACCAACAAGTACGATTGAAGCCTATGGATTTACGGTGATTTATGTAGGTACTGGAAAACTTAATAACGACGGTGATACCGTTATTTTGAAAAACATAGACGGTGCGGTGATCGATCAGGTCGTGTATCAAGGTCTGCTTATACCGATAAATGCTGAAAGTTTGGCACGCAGCCAGGATGGATCCGGAGCGTGGGCTAGAACCACACGACCGACACCGGGTAGTGCGAATATTATCGTGTCGCCCCAGACAACCATCAGTTCCAGTGCAAGTACTGTTTCTGAACATGACCCTATCGACGAAGAATCTGAGCTGGGAGTGCTTGGTTCGACTGGAGTTTCTCAGTCGTTTGGGATTGTGTGGTACGCCACAACCACAGCTCAAGTGGTAATAGCTGAAGTGCTACCAAATCCCACCGGCGATGATGTGAAATCAGAATTCATTGAGCTGTGGAACACGAGTGATCAAGATATCGATATAACTGGTTGGAGATTGTGGGTTGATGGTGCAAGTTACCGATTGTCGGGATTTATCGAGCCAGACGAACGAAAAACATGGTATCGTTCCACCACAAAATTAGATTTAAAAAATTCAACCTCGTCCGAAGTGCGATTGATGAATGGTGATCAAGCAATTCTTGATAGCGTACGGTACGTAGTACCCATACTATCAGGACAAAGTTTTAGTCGTGATTCAGAAGGGGGTTGGTCGTGGACGAAACCCACGCCGCAGCAAAAAAATAGTTTTATTGACAGAAAAAATGATGAGATGTTGTGGAGGTGCCAAATACCGCATAGCGTGGCGCCACACGAAACAGTGTGGTTTCGATCTGGGCAAACGCGTGATCCGCGCGGTGGAGAATTGGAGTTTGAGTGGCGTATCGGCACAACCAGTCTGCGAGGTACTGAAGTAGCGCATGTGTTTGCTACGAGTGGTCGGTTTGAAATCACGCTCATAGCACGCAGTTCACAAGGAACAATGAGTCGTACAAGTACGTTTGTTATGGTAGATCCTGCTGCGCAACCCGAGACCGGCATAGTTCGCATTTCCGAAGTTATGCCACGAGCGGCGCAGAACAACGAAGAGTTTATTGAGTTGTACAATGCTGATTCACGCCCGGTTTCTCTGGCAGGGTGGCAGCTCCACACTAAAATTGGTAAGCCATTTGTTATTCCAGAAAAAACAATAATCGGCGTGGGAAAAACGTTAGTGTTTTACAAATCGATCACTGCCCTTTCTCCTTCTTCTAATGATGTTTTGCAACTCTATGATAGTCGGGCAGTATTAGTAGATCAGGTAGTTTTACCATCGGTAAAGTCAGGTTGGTCATACCAAGTATCTATGGGTCGTTGGGTGCCAACCGCGTTTTCTTCACCTGGTCGTATAGTGGATGGAGTCCAAATCGTAGAAACAAAGAAGTTGACGCAAAAAAGTACTCCGAGCACGACCGTCTCATCTGCTTCTAAGAAAAAAAGTAGTACAAAAAAAATTTCTTTACAAACAGTGCAACGTCCTACACTTTCAGAATTTTGGCATTTACCAAAAGGCACTCGAGTTGAAGTTGAGGGGAGTGTAGTTGCAGAACCAGGTGTTTTTGGTAGTCAGTATGCAGTAGTTGCTACCGAAGACGCGGGTATTCTTCTGTATCAGTACCAGAAAAAATTTCCGGACATTACTTATGGGGATCTGGTACGCGTGCGCGGGACAGTCTCTGAGACTTCTGGTCGAAAGCGCCTAACTATCGCTCAAGATAATGCAATCGATGTCGTAGCCACCGGCCATCCGCTTGAACCATCCGATATACAAATTGGTGATATTACCGCTGAATATGCCGGTACATTGGTCAGGATTCGAGGAGAGTTGACAAGTAAGGCAGCGAGTCGAGGTTTTATTGATGATGGTACAGATGAGATTTCATTTGTGATCAAGACAGGCACAAAACTCTCTACCAAAAATTGGCGAGTAGGTTCTCAGGTATCCTTGACAGGAGTTATTATGCCGCACGCTCAAGGATTTGAGATATGGCCTCGACGGATAGAGGACGTGGTGTTTGAGCTGTCCGCAGAAAACGAAGAAAAGCACCCAACTGCCGCCGGTATGGGTAGTCAGTCGGGTAATCTGAATCAGATAATTGCTCTAGGATTAGCGCTTGTTGGCGCAGGTGTTGGTTGGCGTTGGTGGCGTTTGTCGCGGGTTGGGTCAAAGACTTGAGTTTTACGCATATATTTGATAGGCTTCTTCACGGAAGCCTCCCTGGAGGGATGGCCGAGCGGTTTAAGGCAACAGTCTTGAAAACTGTCGTGGCAGCAATGTCACCGTGGGTTCGAATCCCACTCCCTCCGCCAAAATTGAAAATCGGAATCAGAAGCCGAAATGGGGTCGGCGCGAAGCGCCGACACAAACGCATTCCCGCCAAAAATTCCCGAATCCAAAAGGTTTTTCCACGCTCCGCGTGGCTCAAAAAAGACGGTTCGACCCTTAACTTGAAAGTTCGAACCGACTTTTTTGTACAAATGAAGTTTTTCTTCATTTGTACACTCGTTTGCCAATTCCACATTGAATTTCAAAAACTTTTCGGTAAGTTCGAACCGATTATTCACTTTTGCATATAAGATAAAATTTGCCAGTAAACTTGAACTAAAGAACGATTTTGTCGCTATGCCTCTGGAAGGATTGTGGTGGGCAGACGATATGAGCGCCTTTACTTCGGCTCGTGATAATTCCAAATGGAAGTGGATACTTATGATAATGCAACCTGACTGGGTCACTAAGGAAATGTTTTCCGAAGCTGTTAAAAAGGTTTCTGAGAAAGAAATTCCCGAGCTTTTACATAGAGTCCGCCTAGAAACTATAGAAGAAGGCTTGTGTGTCCAAACATTGCATGTCGGAAGTTTTGATGATGAAGCTGAAATACTTGATAAGATGCACAACCAATTTATACTAGAACACAAGTTGAAAATGACACAAAGACATCACGAAATATATCTAAGTGATTTTCGTAAGACGCCTTCCAACAAACTGCGAACAATTTTGCGCCAGCCAGTTATTAAACTAATCTAAATTTTATGAACAAATATCTTTTACAAGGAAAATTAGTAGCAAAGCCAGGTTTGCGAAATGAACTTACAAAAATAATGCTACGAGCATCGAAACTTATGCTTGCCAAAGCAGAAGGATGCGAAATGTATGTAGTTGGGCACAGCGA
>JBPOHP010000155.1:0-1640 GCA_052035445.1 Candidatus Magasanikiibacteriota bacterium | reverse complement strand
TTCTTTGATTCCTTCGGGGATCATCACCTCATAACCGAGTGTGCGAATGTAGGTTAAAATTTGTTTGGTGTTGCGGTACACTTTTTGCAATTTGATGAGGCGCTCGGGCAAAATAGTTTCGTTAATGGCACTCCAATCACGAATGGTGCCAAGCCGGGTTTGTTGTGCGAGATCACCGACATACACCACGGCGTTGGTGCGGCGATTCAGGACAGATTTAAAGATTGCCAGTTGCTCGGGTAAATAATTTTGAAATTCATCGACTACTAGTAAGTTGTAACGCACCGGAAATCGACCAGTTTTTTTACGGTACTGACCATTTTTTAATGCTTCGTAAAATTCTTTTTCTTGTGTCAGCTCGCCAGCAGTACGGCGAATATTTAAAAGAAGCGTGAGATCAAAACGATCGAGCGTGCGAGACGCAACTTGTGTGTGCCACAGTTTTTTCTGTTCATCAGTAAAAAACGACTGGTATATTTTTTCGAGCATGACGAACGGTTTGTTCGACGGCAAAAATGTGGTGGTCGCCCGTAGTGCAGTCAGCTTGTTAAACTCATAGCCGATCGTCGTCGCTTCGTCACTCGAGGTGTGATGCTGAATAATGTAATCAGTGAGCCCAAGCGTCGCGAGCGCCCACTCACTAAAGGTCTGAATAGCAACGTTGGTGATGCCGAGCGACGGCAATAAGCTCGAAAAATAGGCTTTCGTACCGGTATCTTGCACCAACACGAGCACGCTTTCGGGTGGAAAAAATTCGGCCGTCTCGGGCGATTGCAACAAATACGCCACGCGGTGCAGAGCAAGCGTTGTTTTACCAGATCCAGCGGGGCCAGAGATAACGAGCGGCCCCGCATACGATAAGCGCACTACATTGTCTTGCGCTCGTTCCATCTGCTCCACCACTTCGGGCAGAATAAATCCGGCTTTGTGGCGGGTAAAATGTTCTTGGTACACCAGCTCGCGGGCGTGATTAATTTCTTCAGTCGCAAAAAAACGTATCTGCCCATCGGCGATGAGGTAGTTGTCTTTCCGATGGGTGATGCCTGATTGCAGTGTTCCGTCGGGGCGTGTGTAAGTTGCTGGCCCAACAGGCTCAAACCGCAGAGCAGCGACCGGCGTAATCCACGAATAGATGTTAGCGTCACGAAACGAAAATTTTCCAAAATAAAGTGGTTTGCGCTCGCCGTTATGTTCAAAATCGCAGAACGCAAAATACGGCGAGGGATAGAGTTGCTGTAAGTTTCCCAACTGTTCTTGATGGTGCGCGAGGAGTGTTCGCTCGATGATGGCATCACTACCACGGAGCGTCTTTACCGAGCTGCTGAGGTGCTCAGTTTTTGTTTCTTTGGAGCTCGTAGCCACGAGTAATTGCTCGCGTACTTTTTCGACCTGCTGCCGGGCTGCCTGGAGCAGAACATCCTTTTTTTCTTGTAACATAGCGAAATTTTTAAAACCGCCGGGTGGCGGTTTTCGAGCGATTATAGTAGGAAAATAAAGTATGTAGTATCATGCTTACATGATACTACTCCGTTAAAAAACAATCAACCATGCATTGGTGTGCAATACTACATATAAAAATACGTATGAAACGATACGAAGTACTGAGGCAGAAACCAGATCTTTCTGCCCAAGATATAAAA
>JBPOHP010000035.1:0-9918 GCA_052035445.1 Candidatus Magasanikiibacteriota bacterium | reverse complement strand
TTATTCGTTGCTGTTTTTAATTTTGTAATGGGATTTTTGATTTTAGTTAATGACCAGCGAAATAAAATTAATATTGCGTTCGCGTTTTTTTCCCTGTCAATCACATTGTGGGCAATTTCGCTCTTTATTTTTTATCACGTCCCATTTGCTTTATCAGCTGGTTTTTTTAGACTTACTCATGTAGTCGGTCTTTTTATTGCTACTACACTATGGTTTTTTGCCAATTATTTCCCTAAAAAAACCACTATATCTTTAGTAAAAAAGATTTTTGTGGTTATTTTTTTTATCTTACTTTCTCTACTGATAATGATCCCCGGATTTTTAGTTACTACTGTTGTATTAATAAATGGGGAAAGATTTCCCGTTTTTAACGGTATCGGACATTTTTTACTTTTTGTTGTTCCGTTCTTTTTTCTTTGTTTATATTCTTTTGTAACTTTTTTTGTCAACACGCGGCGAGTTACCATTGAGAGCTTAAAAAGATCTTCACTTTTTCTCATATTGAGCATCGGTTTTGCTTTTATTTTTGGAAGTCTTTGCAATGTAGTTCTGCCTTCTGTTCTTTTTAATAACCCCGATTATTTATTTCTAGGACCTAGTTTTACTTTAATTATTGTATTGGCAGTTGGATATGCTGTAGCTAAGTATCAGCTCATGAATGTTAAAGCTCTAGCTACAGAGTTGTATGTTGTTGTTTTGATATTAGTTCTTACTCCAGATTTATTTTTGGCTAATAATTTGAACCAATTCATATTTAGAGCTGCAATTATATCGACTGTTATTTTTTTCAGCTATCTCCTTGTTCGCTCTATCTTAAAAGAAGTTTTACGTCGAGAACAAATTACTAAACTCGCCCAAGATCTTCAAGAAGCAAATAGTCGCCTTCAAGAACTCGACCGACAGAAAACCGAATTTTTGTCGATCGCCTCCCATCAATTACGCACGCCGTTATCGGTAATAAACGGCTATATTGGTCTTCTACAGGATGGTGCGTATGGAAAACCGCCCGCTGAAATGAAAGAGATTTTTCAGAACATGGATGAAAGCAACACGCGCCTTACTAAATTAGTCGATGAATTTTTGGATATCACCAGAATTGAGCAAGGTCGAACAAAGTTTTATTACGCGCCGCATGATGTAAATGAGATCGTGGATTCTGCTGTTAAAGAATTACGGGATCGAGCTGTGCAAAAAGGACTTAATCTTGTTTGGGAACGTGACTATTTTCCACATATTGCCAGCGTCGATGATGAAAAAATTCGCCACGGTGTCTATAATTTTATCGATAATGCCATAAAATACAGCGAAAAAGGCACAGTTACGGTTAAGCTTGAAAATCGTGATGGCGGTCTTGCGTATACGGTAATAGATCAAGGGCTTGGTTTTGATGAAAACGACCGTCTTAATTTCTTCCAAAAATTTTATCGCGGTGAAAATGTGCAAGGTACCAACGTCAATGGTACGGGGTTGGGGTTGTATGTGGTGAGTAAATTCATCGAAGCGCACGGTGGTAAAGTATGGGCGAAAAGTCCAGGGTTAGGTAAAGGGAGTGAATTTGGATTTTGGATTCCACTAGATCGTGAAAAAAGAAACGAGGCTTAATCAGTGATATAAAAAACTATGAACAGATTCCTGAAAGCAGCCAATTATACACCGTGGCTGGTAGGGGGGCAGGAATTTCCCGAACAAGGTACGCGTCAAGAACAATTGTTTTTTTTGATTCGCTACGCGGTGCTGGCGCCATCGAGCCATAATGCTCAGCCGTGGCGTTTTTTTGTCTATCCAGATCGGATTGAAGTGGGGGTAGAACGCTCGCGGGCACTGCCAATTGCGGACCCCGATGACAAGCTACTCCGTTTGGCGCTGGGCGCTGCTACCGAAAATATTGTGATTGCGGCCGAGAGTTTTGGTTTGACGTGTCGTCGAGAATTTCCAACTGAACCGAGTGATCGGGTGGTGATAATACTTAGGTTTTTGCCGGAGCGAAAAGTGGTTTCAGGAGTATCAAAAAAATGTCAGGCTATTTCTGGTCGGCATGTTGAACGTGGACCGTTGTATGCTGAACCACTGCCTGAAAAAGTTCGAGCAGCTTTGCAGGCGGTTGTGCCAGCTGATGGGATGCTCGCAATTACCGAAGGTGCTGTAAAGCAAAAGGCCGGGGAGTGCTACCTGGATGCTCGTGATGTGGTGATGGCGCCAGCGTCGCTTCGGCGCGAGATGGCCGGCTACAAACGTACAAACTTGACCACGTCTGAACTTGGTATGCCGGGGTTTACGATGGGTTTTTCTACGCTGGCGTCGTTTGTCGTGCCGACGGTTTTGCGGCACGTTAATGTGGCAAAGTTAGCGAGAAAGCCGGAGGAAAAATTGTTGCTTGAATCAACGCCTGCCATCTTGGTTTTGGGCACAAAAGATGCAACCTGGCAGGGTGACTGCAAAGCCGGGCAGTTTTTGCAGCAGATAATGCTTGCGGCGGTTGCTGAAGGCTACGCGACGAGTATTATGGCCTCAGCGACGGTTCACCCGCTCTACCGTGAAAAATTGCGAACTATAGTTGGGTGGGATACTACTACCCGTCCTTTTATTATGCTTCGGTGTGGCCGGTCGATTACGCCGCCACTACCAAGTCCTCGATTGGCTGCTCTGAAAGTGGCTACGATGGTTTCTGTCTAACGTATATGCTCAGCATTTCCGAAATTAAAACGCTTCCCGATTTTTCAAACCACGCCGAAATTATACCAATTTCTGATGCTGAATCAGGCCTTGAGGCGTATATTGCTATTTTTAATCATCGCGGAACATTTCCATCGCTTGGGGCAACGCGGTGGTGGCCGTATGAGCAAAGCAGTGACGCTGCGTCTGATGCCCTCCGATTGGCTAAAACCATGGCCTGTAAGGCGGTTATGGCCGAAACTCCCTACGGTGGGGCAAAAGCCGTGATACGAGCCACGACTAATGATCCTCTGAAACGGGCGGCACAGTTACGGGCGTACGCTCGAGCCGTGCAATCATTAGGTGGTCAATTTATTACTGGTACTGATGTTGGGGTGAGTGATGCCGACCTCGATATCCTTATGGCAGAAACATCGTTTATTATTGGTAAGGGAGTGGCGAGCGCCTACTACACGTCGGTGGGAGTTTTTTTAACTATCGAACACTTGATGAGTGAGAAAAAGGGAGAATCACTCCGGGGTAAGCGGGTGGCGATTCAGGGTTTGGGGAAAACCGGCGAAGAGTTAGCTCGTCTTTTGCTTAAAGCAGGGGTAATCGTGTATGGTACAGATATTAGTGATGAAAAATGTACTGCGGTAAAAAAGCAGCTGCCTGATGTGCATATCGTGGCGCCCAATGAGCTCGTATCAGTGCCGGTAGATGTGTTTGCGCCGTGCGGCGTGGGCGGAGCATTAACCCCAGAGGTGGTGCGCCAGCTCACTGCCCAGATGGTGGTGGGGGCAGCCAACAATCAACTTGCGGACAGTACAGCCGACACCATCCTGAGCGAACGAGGTATCTGGTATACACCCGATTTTATGGTAAATGCTGGCGGGCTCCTCAGTGTGATTGACCAATACGAGCATGGGGCAGCTTCAGACGAGCGAATTATGGATGCGGTGAAAAAGATTCCTGGACGAGTGGGTGCGATTTTGAATATGAGCCAGGTTTCAGGCAGTCCGGTTGGCAGTTATTCAGAATTAGAAGCTCTACGAAAAATGACGGCATGATTATTTGAATATTTTAGTTAAGGGGGTATGTTTCATAATGTAGAAAAAAAGGGGATTATCAGCCAGTGGGAGCGGGCACTACGAGCTCGGTCGGGTGATTTTTGGCAGGCGCGTGGCGAACGAATGGTTCTGCGACTTTTTCAGGCAATGGCGCGTCGAGTTCCTGCCTACCGGGACGTTCTCCAGAAAGCACATATCGACCCAGCACGCATTACCATGGCCGCTGATATTGCCTCTTTGCCGATTCTCGATAAAGATTCGTACCTGCGCCACTACCCCTTGCCGATGCTCGTCTGGGACGGTAATTTGCGTCATCAGCAAACCGTATTTTCGGCAACGTCAGGTTCAACAGGAGCTCCGTACTATTTTCCTCGTCGCGCTTGCCAAGATGATCAGTATGTGTTGGTCGCAGAATTATATCTGCGTACTTTTTTTCGTATTCACCACACTTCGACGCTGTACGTAAATTGTTTTGCTCTTGGTGTCTGGATTGGCGGTTTGTTTACCTACGAAGCTGTGCAGCAGGTAAAAAATCGTGGCCGCTATTCGCTTGGTTTGGTAAATCCGGGAACAAATAAAGCTGAGGCGCTTAAATGTATTAAGGCGCTCGCACCGCATTATGACCAGGTTATCATCGGCGGCTATCCACCACTCGTAAAAGATGTGCTTGATGAAGGTGCGGCTCAGGGTATTGCGTGGAAAAAAATACAGCTAAAATTTGTTTTTTCTGCTGAAGGTTTTTCTGAACGTTTTCGTGATTATATTGCTGAACAAGCAGGTTTGCGCAATATCTATAAAGATACGCTCAACCATTACGGAACTGTTGATTTGGGAACCATGGCTCATGAAACGCCGGTCTGTGTTTTACTAAGGCGGCTGGCGCTTGAGCAGCCAGATATATATAGTCATATTTTTCCTGGCACCAAAAAATTGCCTACACTCGCCCAGTATCTGCCGGAATTATTTTACTTTGAACAACTCTCAGGTGGTTTAGTTTGTTCGGCATGGAGCGGTATTCCGCTGATACGGTACGATCTGAAAGATCAGGGGGGTATATGGTCATTTAACAACGTAGCCAGTGTCCTTAGTAGTCATGACTACGATATTGCGAAGGAAGTATACCGAGCAGGTATTGATGATGTCTTGTGGCGTCTTCCGTTTGTGTACGTGTATGAACGTAAAGATTTTTCGGTAAGTTTATCTGGCGCCAATATTTATCCCGAAACAATTCGCAATGCGCTGTTGCAAGAAAAATTTTTACCGTTATTAACGGGAAAATGCGCCCTAGCACTTGAGTATGACGATAGGCAAAATCAACAGTTAGTGGTTCATGTCGAGCAGGTGGTTGGGCAAAATCATACACCTGATATATTAGGTAGTGTGCAAGAGGCGGTTATCGCGCAGCTGCTGAAAGAAAATTCTGAATACCGGGTGCTTTTTGAGAGTCGTCGCGAACATGTTTTGCCAAAAATAGTTGTATGGCCTTATCAACATCCCGAGTATTTCTCACCACTCGGAAAGCAAAAATGGGTAGTTACTAAAAAATAACGCCACATCAATCGTATGTCTTCAGGAGCACTTCAACCAGCTATTTTGAAAGAAGGATTATATACCGAACAGGACATTATCGCTCTTCAGCAACAACACCCCGACCATATTTTTTTTGATATCGTTGATAATCAATTGACTGAATTGTTTGAAATAACTGAGCCACGTTTTCTTGGAAAACCAGATGAAGAAAAAAACTTCCAAGATTTTTGCACAGATCGTTGTGCGGGAAAACCAAAAAAAATGATCGGGGACTGGGTGTATTTTCCTGGCACGAGGCGGATCGTACATATGCTTACCACCGGGGAAGTGTATCGCCTAAGGACTAATCGTAATCGAAATTTGATAACACAAGCTGAACAGGAGCTGCTTCGTGCAGCAACGATTGGTATTGCAGGGTTATCGGTCGGTGGAAGTATTGCCACCGCTCTCGCGCAAAGTGGTATTGGCTCTTCATTTAATCTCTGCGAATTTGATACGCTCGCAACAACCAATCTTAATCGTGTGCGAGCACGCTTGTCTGATGTTGGGCGTCCTAAGGCTGATATTGTAGCTGAAAATCTGTGGGACATTGATCCTACGCTCAATCTGACATTTTTTGAAAAATTAACACCATCAACGATTGATGATTTTGTATGGCGAACACGTCAGCCGGCAGTCATTTTTGAAATCATCGATTCGTTTGTAGAAAAAATTTTGCTGCGAAAAATCGCTCGAGAGCGGCGTATTCCGGTCGTCATGATGGCTAATTTGGGCGACAGTATTCTGATTGATGTCGAGCGCTACGATCAGTTTCCTGAGCTGCCATTTTTTAATGGCGTTGTGGGTGATGTGCCTGAGGAGATTCTGTCTAACCCCGATATAAGTTCGGTGCTAAAACATCAGTATGCAGTATCGCTTGTCGGCAAAGAACATGTGCCATTCCGTGCCCTTGGGTCAGTGGCTGAGATTGGTACAACGCTCGTAGGTAGGCCACAGCTGGGAAGCACGGTTACCGTCGCTGGGGGAATTGGTGCCTATATAGCTCGACGTATTATCTTGAACCAGCCGCTACCCTCGGGGAGATTTCACGTACGGTTTGAAGATTTTTTTACTGAATAGTATATGCTTTCTTCTTACGATCATGCTTTGGCAAAAAAATTCTCATTTTTTCCTGAGGAAAAAAGTATTATCGTTTCCGGTAATAAAAAAATACGATATGTTGAAATGGGTGGTGGGCCGCGAACACTTATTCTGTTTCACGGGGCAACTTTTGGTTGGCAGATGTGGTATGCAATGATTTCTGAGCTTGCTACAGAATATCGCATGTTGGCAGTTAACCTGCCAGGTGCTCCCGGGACAGATCGCCCGCCGGAGAATGTGCTGTGGAATCTAGATTCTGATATACTGGAACCATATGTTGATTTTGTGTCGCGCCTCGGTAGTGGTCGAGTAGCTCTCGTCGGACATTCTATTGGTGGTTGGCTAAGTTTTAAATTAGCACAGGCATTACCGGCACAGAGCGCTGGCCTGTGCATGATTGATCCGCTTGGATTTGGAGTAACGGTGCCTATGCCATTTTTTTTAGCGCATTCTAAATTTTTCACTCGATGCCTCGTGGCTACTATTATGCGTGGTAGGGCTGGATTAACACGATTTATAACAAGTGCGCTGGTACAAAAGGCATCTATGAGCGATGATTTTTTGCACGGAGTTTTTGAATCATTAGAAAAAAAAGAATCCATCCATCCTCTGTGGTTTATGCATGCGCTATTTTCTGGTACGACGCTGAACCCGGGGTTAGATCTTCGCCAGGAAATAGAGCGTATAGCGACCCCAACTCTAATTCTGTGGGGAGAAAATGATCCGCTTGTTGATGTAAAAACTGCACACAATTTTTTTCGAGAGAAAATAAAAAACGGCGATAGTCGTATTTTTCCGAACGTCGGCCATGTACCCCCTATAGAAGATCCGATCTCCACACTAAAGGCTCTTAAATCATTTCTTGTGCGCTGTACCTTTTAAGTATGATGCCATCAATTATTACACTTGGCGTGCTCGTAATTTCGATCGGAATAAATTTTTTCCTGACTGCGGCCGTTGTTTTTGCAGACAAAAAAGCATTGCTTAATCGAGTTTTTGCGGCGCTGGCGATAGCTATAACATTGTGGGTAGTAGCTTTTTACGGTGCTGAATTTCCTCATCCAAGTTTATTGTGGTCGCGCCTCAGCCTTTTTTTTGCAGTACCGCTCAGCGCTATGTTTTATGTGTTGTCACATGCCTTGTGTCATAACGCATTGTTGTGGAAAAAAAACACAATACGAATTACGGTCGCACTCTGCGTAGTAGTTATGGTTTTAACATTGAGCCCTTACGCATTTGTTGGTTTAGAAATTTTACCAAACGGAATAGGTAGACCAATTACGGGACCGGGCATGTTACCTTTTTCGCTTGTCACAACTACATTTAGTCTTTCTGCGATCATTAGTCTCGCTCGAGAGCTAAAAAGAGCCTCGGGGACATTACGCCGCCAAATAATTTTTGTGTTACTTGGCATGGTGGTTACGCTCGGGCTTATTATCGGAACGATAATGGTTCCATTGATGGTTGCTGGTAGTGTCGCTTTTATTACGTACGCCCCGGTCTATGTTCTTTTCTTTCTGGCGATGGTGGCGGTAGCGGTTGTTCGTTATCATTTATTCAATATCAAGCTCATTGCCACAGAAACGTTGGTGGCGATTATGGCGTTAATTGTTATTATTGAAGGTTTTACGGCCGTTAGCTGGGAACAGTTTTTGCTCAAAGAATTCCTTGGTTTAGCTATTATTTCGGTGGGGTATTTGCTTGCTAAGAGTGTAAAAAAAGAAATTTCTCAACGAGAACAAATGGCTGTGCTTAATAGTTCGCTTGAAGCTTCCAACGAACAGCTCAAATCCGCGAACCTCCGTCTTGAGCAGCTTGATCGTCAAAAAACCGAATTTCTTTCGATCGCCTCACACCAATTACGTACACCACTTTCCATCATCAACGGGTATGTAGAATTATTGAGTGAGGGTGGATACGGGAAAATGCCGAATGATTCGTTGCCTATTTTTGAAAGTATTACCGAAAACACCGAGCACCTTATCAAGCTCATTAACGAATTTTTGGATATTACTCATATCGAACAAGGCAAGACCAAATTTTTCTTTGAGCAAACTGATTTAACAGGGATGATAACCAAGGTCGTCAATCAGGTTAATTCACAAATTAAAGAACGGCCAGTTACACTGGTCTGGAAACCAACGGCTAAGCCGCTCCTGGTTGATGTTGATAAAGATAAAATGCGTGATATTATTTTTAATCTCGTTGATAACGCAGTTAAATATACCGAAAAAGGCACCGTACAAGTTAAATTATCGGTAGCAGGGGAGCAAGTTACCTTTGCGGTTAAAGATGAGGGTTTGGGATGTGAAGAAATAGATCGTGTTAATTTTTTTCAGAAATTTTATCGAGGTAAAAATGTGGAGGGTGTCAACGTCACGGGAACCGGACTTGGTTTGTATGTGGTCAAAAAGTTTGTTGAGGGGCATTTAGGAACTATTTCGGCGACAAGTCCAGGACTTCATAAGGGTAGTACATTTGCGTTTACCGTTCCTTCGCATCATAAAGATCTTTCACCATCAATTTCTGTCTTTCCTGAAAAAAAGAAATAGTTCTGTTGATAATATTTTTTTCGACATACCATTGACGTGATCTTCGTATCTGCGTATGCTCTTCCATGTACTTCGATTTCTATATAGAGCTATATGCGGGGAGTGGGGAAGTCTATTTTTTTTACAGCGGCGATTACAGAAGATAAACATGCGTTTATCTTTTCTAAAGATGTGCTGCGGTATGTGGTAGAAAAAGTCCGCTACGAATCAACAACGTTATATATATTATGTGCAAAAGAACTGGGGAAGTCTGAGTGGAATTCTGTTGAATTGAAACAATTAGTTGCGAGAGCTCGTACATCGTATTTTGTTTATGGTGATGTTCCAGTATTTGACCAATATGATGCCTTGGCGGCAGTATACGTAGCTGTTGTTATTTCTGAAATAGAAATAAAAAATACATCTGGTTTTTTTCAACAAGAAATTATAAGTGTTCGTTTTGTGCCGGGATATGGTCAAGGGGCCATGCTTGAAGATATAGATCTTTTTCAGGTAGCCGGCGAGCCGCTCACTGAACGAATTAAACGTGATCGATGTCGACGTTCTATCTTGGATCGTTTAGTTTCTGTCTCGCGGTTATGCGCTACCGAACCACAAATTCTTGGTAAAAGAGGCGCTCTTTTTGAAGTGGTTCCCTCACCGAGAAGGCAACATACGTTTAAAGCTTTTGTACTCATAAACCATTCTTTTTTTCAGAAATTTCAGCGTGAAATAGAGTATGTTTCCGGAGTTTTTAGACCGGAATTATTTGCATATTTATCTCGTGCTTCAGGCGTTAAAGAATTGTGGTCTCGCGCCTTTTCATCGGCTGATGATTTTTTAGTTTGTGAACCGTGTGATGTTGGGTTGCGACGTGAATCCCCACTTGTTTTCGATTATCCGACGTATTTTTTAAATATTGATCATGTTTACACCGCATTGGTTGAGCTTATTACGCACGATCGAATTTCTCGCTCAGCGATCGAATCTCTTAT
>JBPOHP010000136.1:0-5916 GCA_052035445.1 Candidatus Magasanikiibacteriota bacterium | reverse complement strand
GCATTTATCAGGAGGAGCCATGATCCGCTCATTCATCCCCAAGTCCCGTCTTTCCAACCTGCTCGGTGGTGTCGCCGTCCTACTGACCGCTGCGATGGGCTGCGGCTCGAACGATGTGATGGCGCCTGTGGAACCACCTGCGGTTGCAGGCTTCTCGACGGCTGACATTGTTGTCGGAGAGCGCAAGTTCGCTTTGGTTCCGAGCACCATCACCATCAAGGCCGTGCCGATGGTTCCTGCCCTGGACGGCGTCAAGATCTACATCATGTATGCGGGTCCGGGTCTGCCGGCTGGCGATCCGGGCGTTCAGACCAAGGTGGCCACGACGACGGCCCCAGCAGTCTTCATGATCCCCGGCATGGTCTCTGTGACCCGCGGCATCACCACGCTGGCGACTGTGGACGGGAAGCCGGTGCCTGCTGGCAAGGTCCTGCAGGGCATCGAGGGCAAGGTCATCATGCCGGATGGATCGCATGTTGCGGGCGAGCTCGGCTACCCGACGGACAACCAGGCCGTTCGGTTCGAGATCGGCGGTAGTGCTGTTGCACCACTGTCGATGGTGACCTATACCGCTGCGGCCGGTGTTCCGGTCGGCACCGAGAACTTCTACGTGCCGCCGTACCTGCTCGGCGCAACGCCGTAGTCTGACACCCACCCGCTCGCCGCGGACGCGTCTGACTGACCCTACTTAGCTCGTGGCTAAGTGGGGTCTTTTTTATTTATCGCAGGTTACACAAGTAACACTGTCATTGCGAGTCCTGTCCCAAAGCGGGGCAAAACAATCTCAATGGTTGGACTTGACACTGCTTCTGATAATCTATACCCTCAAGCCAGTTCTTTCTTTCTAAACAGGAGCCAAAAAATCATGCCCACGCCGCACTTGGTTGATTTGCAGGCCTTCCCGTTTTCTCAAAATGACCTCATCCAAAAACCGACCGGTCTCAGGATTGACCCAGCCATCGCCCTCGACATCGCGGTTGTCACCTGCGCGCCGCCTTTTCTACACACGATTCAAGATATCGAACACGAGTGTGGTTGGCTTGCAGCGCAGATCAAAAATCAGCCGGGCGCGAAAATCGTTCACACGGCCGCTGATCTTGCTCACGACGGCTTGCGAGTGCTGTTCGGGCTGCAGCATCCACCGACTGAGATGCCGCTCGACCATCACATCTACTGGTGTTCGTGGATGAAACAGCTGGGGATTCACTTCAGCAGCCTGGCGTATGACACCTCGAATCGCTATGGTGGAGGTTTTGCTTTTCCACACACGCCGCTTACCGCATCGGGTAAGATGTATCTGACCGCAATGGATCGAGCCAAGATGTGCCTTGATCTTTCGCATGTCGGTGAAGACACAGCTCGCGAAGCGCTCCAGTACATCAAAGAGCAGCGATTCGAAAATCTGCGTGTGGTAGCAACGCATAGTGGTTGTTCGCTGGTGCACAATCATCTGCGCAATCTGCCCGACGATGTACTATCTGGCATTGCAGACAGGGGCGGCGTCATCGGCATCCCGACCGCTACGTTCTTACTGCATGAATCCGACAATACCCTTGCGCCGTTCATCCGTCATATTGATCACGCGATCGATGTTGCTGGTGTCTCTGCGGTCGCGATTGGTACCGACGGAATGTATCGCCAGATCCCGCAGGAAGAAGAAGACCGTCTCCATGCGATGCTCAGCAAAAAAATTGACCCTAATGGTTGGTTCAAGGCTCGTGTTCCGAATCAGCCGCCAGAGCTCAACACCCCCAAACGAATGGAAGTCTTGCGTGGTATTTTGGAGAAAAATATTGTTCCTTCAGAATGTGTCGATCGCATCTTGGGGGAGAATGCGTACCGATTCTTGGTTGATTTTTTGAAGTAGAAGTTGTTCCCAGTGGTTTGACTGCTGGGAATTTTTATATCGACAAAACAAGGCATTTTGTTTACAATGATCATATTCTACAGGTTGATTTAGTTTCAAACTATGGCCATTGCCGCCACCAAACGCTACATTTCTCCGCAACAACGTATTTATTACGGTGGCATGCTCTTGTGCGCACTCATTGTCGGAGCGTTTTTTTTACCACCAGAACTATTTATACAAGGTGGTTTTTTGGTAGCGGGATCAATTTTATTTTTTACATTTTTGTTTAATTTGCGGTGGGGGCTGTATGCGATGGCCGCATTTTGTTTTTTTAGTAATTGGTTCATTTATCTTAGCAATTATTCATGGGCTAAAAATATTGCCTATCTTGCTGCTGTTGATGCGCCACTCATTGACTTTATTGCTATTATCGTTTTTGTCAGTTTTTGTGCGTCGGTGCTTTTAGGGGTTGAGCAGTTTGATGTGCGACCGCTTGCTTTTATAAAAAAAATTATTTGGACGTATGGAATTTTTGTTGCAGTGGGATGTATTTCGGCCTTGAGTGCTTATGATGATAATCTGGCGTTGTCATTCAAATTTATCGGACGTCCGATGATATTTGTTTTTGTGCTGTACGTACTCTTGCCGCTTGTACTGATTCAGACAAAAAAAATTCATCACCGAATCATGCGTATCTGGTTTTGGATTGGGGTTGCTATTGCGATATATGGTCTTTCTTCGCTCGTTGTGGTGCCTCAGACTGGTTGGTGGATGGTTACTCCTTACGGTATCAATAATTTGGCACCGCTTGGGTATAACCACAATTTGATTGCCGAAGTGCTCATTCCGATTATTCCGCTTGGTGCGTGGTTAGCGTTTGAAGCTTATCGGGCCGATGAACCACGTCAAGCATGGTGGTATGTAATTGGAACAAGTATTATTGTGGTAGCTGAGCTTTTAACGCTATCGCGGGCTGGTTGGGTATCGCTTGCTGTACAGAGCGCTCTTGCTGTTTATTTTTTTCGAAACTATCTGCGAAAATATTGGGATCAGGGCATGCAATATCTTGGTGTCGTAGTGCCAGCTGTTTTGGGTATTTTTGCGGTTTATATGATACGGTTTCTTGTAGGTTCTTCTGCGGTGTCTGGTTCAAATTTTGCCCGGCTCGTTATTGCCGAAATAACTAATTTTTATTTTTTGCGCGCTCCGATTTTGGGATATGGACCAGGTATGTACATTCCTGTGTTTCAGAATACACATGAATATATTTTTGAATTTGGTGATGCGCTCGAAGCACATGGTATGATTCAAAAAGTGTTGTTGGAAACAGGTCTGTTGGGTTTTATTTTTTTTGCCGGAACACTCGGTTTGATACTGCATCTGTTGTGGAAATATGCTCGGCAGCATAATTATCGAGGTGAGGTGATGAGTGTATTATGTATTATGGTGGCTGGAGCAATGACGTTTCAGTTGTTTAATACCTCGTATTTTACGAGTGTTATGTGGATGCCGATTGGTGTTGCGCTTGCGGGTGTGTATTTGTATAACGGGTCGTCTGAAAATTCTCTTAAGTAAAAAAAGTTGTATGGTGATGTATAAAACTCCGGAACGTTTACGTGAACATTATGAGTATGAAAAAAAATTAGCTGATCGTTTACGGGCATCATCTGCAGCCGAACGACCTGAGCTGTACGTGCGTATTTATAATGATTTATTTAGCCATGTGCCTGAACTGGGTGATGAGCATGGTGAGGAATCGCTGCGGTACGCCAAACAAAATTATCGTTTGGTTAAACGTTTTGTGAAACCATCGACTGTTTTTTTGGAGATCGGCGCAGGTAGTGGGGAGTTGTCGCGGTTGATAGCGCCAGAGGTACAACAACTGCTCGCACTTGAGGTTTCGGCCGAAACTATCGCTCGGTTTGTCGCGCCGTATAATGGAAAGATTATTCTGTCGAAAGGTGTCGATATTCCTGTTGAGCCTGGCGCAGTCGATTGCGCGTTTTCAACGCAGGTGCTCGAACATATTCATCCAGATGATGCTCTCGCGCATATTCAAAACGTCGTGCGAGCACTCA
Source organism: Candidatus Magasanikiibacteriota bacterium (assembly GCA_052035445.1). Lineage (GTDB taxonomy): Bacteria > Patescibacteriota > Patescibacteriia > Magasanikbacterales > GWA2-37-8 > CAZQUL01. The sequence continues at coordinate 1,989 of JBPOHP010000136.1, read as the reverse complement.
AACCAGGCGGGGTGTATATCTGCAAAACCCCACATCGATTTTCGGGGCCGCACGATGTGTCTCAATATTTTGATCTCGAAGCTACAGGTTTGCATCTTAAAGAATATACGATTGTTGAAATTGTAGAACTTTTTCGAAAAGGTGGTTTAGGACGGTGTGAGCTCTATATGGGGGGCAAGGGATATTATTTGCCGGTTCCGCTCAGCTTTGCGTTGTGGGTAGAACGTTTGGTTGGTATGATACCGCTTAAACTGCGACAGCGGGTCGGACGTTTTTTTCCCGTTCGAGCTTTGCTTGGTATCACGATTATTGGATATAAGATATGAAACCGTTGCATATTGTTCATTGTATACCTACACTTTTATTTGGCGGTGCGGAGCGAGCGGTGGTTGATTTGGTTAATGCTAGTGATCCAAAATATTTCCGATATACGCTTCTATTATTTGTTGACGCACAACCGCTCGCGGCAGAATTAATTCCTGGTCGAGCCACCGTGATCGTAGTGCCAAAAACGAATCGTTTGGGAGTAGGATTACGCACTTCGGTACGACGGATTCTTAAAGAGTTGAAACCTGATATAGTGCATACTCATACTTTCAGTGCGGATGTGTGGGGAAGGTTGGCTGCTCACGATCTCGGGATTCCTGTGGTAACCACCGAACATAATGTTAACTATGATGAAGGGTGGGTGCGTAGCTTTATTAAGCGTTGTTTAGCTCGGTACTCTGTAGCGTATGCAGCATGCTCAACGAGTGTACGCAATTTTGTCGTACAGAAATATGGTGTATCGTTGCCGGTCGAAGTTATTCCGTGGGGAATTCCGTTGGAACGTTTTGCATACGTCAATCCGCCGCGTTTTGAATCCCCTCTAAAATTATTAGTTTTAGGGCGATTAGCGCCACAGAAAGGGCATGTCCACTTATTTGATGCATTGGCGACATTACGTGATAGGCCCTGGCAGCTGTCTGTGGTAGGGGATGGACCACTACACCGTGAGTTGGTGGGGCGTGTCAAGGGTCTTGGTTTAACAGATCGAGTAGTATTTTTACCTGCAACACGCGATGTTCCACAGGTAATGGCTGCTCACGATATCGTGATCGTTCCTTCGTTGTGGGAAGGCTATGGTATTGTTGCAATGGAAGCAATGGCAGCTGGACGATTGGTGGTGGCTTCAGATGTTGGCGGTCTTAAAGATTTGATACGAGATCAAGAAACGGGTTTTCTAGCTAAACCAACGGCTGACGACCTGACACGTATTCTTGATGCCGTTTTACAGAATCCGTCATTTGGCCGTCGCGTAGCCCAGCAAGCTGAGGATTACGCCTACACTCATTTTGATATTCGGTATGAAGTGGTGAGGTACGAAGCACTCTATCGATCGGTTGTTTACCTACCTAACGGTTGACAAAAGATGATTTTTTGTCTATACTACGGTGTTAATTATGTATTAACCATGCATGCCACCTGCTTTAATTTAGTGCGAAATCGGCTTCTGATGGGGGCTTTTTTTTGTTTGGTAGTGGTCGGTAGTGGTTGGTCACAGTTGCTGTATGCTCAAAAAAATACGTTTCCACGCTTGGCTAATTACTACCTCGCCTGGCAGATGAGCGATGATGATGTGCAGAAATTGGCGAAATGGGATGTGGTGATACTCGACATGGAAAATCAGGTGACGAGTCCTGACAAGATAAAAAAACTACGTGAGCTTAATCCGCATATCACGCTCTTGGCATATATTACTTCTCAAGAGTTGCGTGACGATGCTCCGACAAGTACGAGTCAATTGCGTCGTATGTTGTCGAGCGGTGTCTCACCTTTATGGTATTTGACGAAAATTTCTGGGGAAAAAATTCACTTTTTTCCAGAGACATCGATGTTTAACATGACGCTTAATTGCCCGGTAGTGGGAGGAAAAACGTGGTCATCGTATTTGGCAGAATTTGTGAAAACTACTATTCAGCCGAGCGGTTTATGGGATGGAATTTTTTA
>JBPOHP010000019.1:0-6530 GCA_052035445.1 Candidatus Magasanikiibacteriota bacterium | reverse complement strand
ATGCCGTTAATTTTTTGCTGGCGAACCATGCCTGGTTTGATATAGGTTAGATCGCTAAACGAGGTGCACGATCCTGGTTTTTTTAGACTCGTCGTTGCGCTCACGGTAATCCAAGCGCCGTTAAAATTGTTTTTGGCATCAGCAAATAATCCGTTTACGGAGAAGGTTCTGAGACCACTGTCAAAGAGAAGTCCGTTGGTTGGGGTTTTGTCGATAATAAAAGCAGTGGGGTAGGTGATTTCAAACTGTGCTCTCTGCTGGTAGGTCGTCGCTAATCGTTCGTTGTTCGTCAGCTTTGTTTCAACCGCTACGATATTCCACGTTTTGCCCGTCTGCTCGAGTGTTAGAGTGATTGGTTCACGACGTGTTTCGCCGCCCTGCAGAGCTTGGTCGCTCGTGAGATAGATGATGTAACCCGTCACTTCATAGCGAGTGGGGGAGCGTGGTATGACTGAACTAATATCAATGTGGTCGGGCCACGGGCTCGACGTTTTTTTGCCAGGCACGTTGGTAGCGCGTTCTTTCCATTGTTTGAGGAGGCTGGCAGTTACCAGGTCGCCGAAGGCAGTTTGAAGCTGTTCATTACGGACACTCGTTGAACTGGTGAGCGAGACGGTCTGTATTTTTTCACCAAATTGATGGGTAATATCGCGCACCAGCATATCTCTCGCGTCTTGAGGTGGTTTGGTTGTTGCTGGCTGTTGTGTTGAAGTTGGAGAGGAAGTGGGGAGAGGGGTTGGCTTCAGGAGTCGTGGTCGGTTAAGAAGTAGCTGGTACACTCGGCAGAGCGGGTGTGGTACTCGGGGTGGTCGTTGGTTCAGCCACGACTGCTGGTGTACTGGGTGTAGTGCCGCAGCCAGCTCCAAAAATAATGAGTGCAGAAAGAGTGCTACACAGGGTAACAAGACGCATAATTTTGGTATGAATGATAAGGAAAGATCCACTCTAGCATAGTCAATTTTTACGATATTGTCTATCTGGCGTGATGATAAAATTTCATTGACCCTCGTGGTAGTTTGGTGGTAGAGTGAACTACTCTTACTTCTATGCTTCCACTTTCTCTCTCACACGTTCGTAAACAGTTCAAAAATCCGCAGGGGACCGTTTTTACTGCCGTTGACGATGTTTCGTTAACCATCGAACCAGGAAAAATTTATGGCTTGCTCGGGCCAAATGGCGCGGGTAAATCAACGCTCATCAACCTGATTAGCGGTATTTTATTGCCAGACGCTGGCACGATTTCGGTGTTTGGTATTGATGTTACCAAAGAGCCGGAGCGCACCAAGCAATTGCTCGGTATTGTGCCGCAAGAAATCGTGGTAGAAATGGCGTTCACGGTTGAAGAAGTGTTGTATTATTTTGGGGGCATGTACGGCGTGCCACGTAGTGAGCGCACACCGCGAGCACGCGAAATTTTGAAAGATCTGAGCCTGGAAGAAAAAATGCACGATCGTGCCCGGACGCTCTCGGGTGGTATGAAACGCCGTCTCATGATTGCAAAAGCCATCATGCATCGCCCCAAACTTTTGATTCTTGATGAGCCCACTGCCGGAGTAGATGTATCGCTCCGCCAAAAAATTTGGGAATTAGTTCGTCGTCTCAATGCCGAAGGTACAACCATTCTTTTTACCACGCATTATCTTGAAGAAGCAGAGCAGCTCTGCGAATCAATCACGCTCGTTAATCATGGCAAGGTCATCAAAACCGGAAAAACCAAAGATATTCAAAAAGAATTCTCTAAAAACACCATCCATTTCGAGCTCTTTGATCGTACTGTTTCCCACCTGCCGGGCGTGGAAGCGGTTGGCACGGAGTATGAATTTCCGCTCACCAATCTCGAGGTTGATATGGTCAAAATAACGAATCATTATCGCAGTAATATTAAATCTATCCGTTCTGATACCGCGTCGCTCGAACAGGTATTTTTGAAGCTAACGGAAGGGAAATAATTCTATGCATACCAATATGTGGGCACTCTATGCCCGGGAAGTAAAACGATTTCAAAAAATTTGGCTCGATACGGTCTTTAGTCCGATTGTATCGATTGTGCTCTATTTAGGCGTGTTTGGCATCGTGGCTTCAGGCCGCTCTATTGACGGCTTGCCGTACGTGACGTTTGTGTACACCGGCCTTCTCGCTATGATGATCGTGAATAGTAGTTTTTCCAACCCTTCGTTTGCACTTATTATTGCCAAAAATGTCGGTAATATCATTGATTTACAGGTTGCGCCGATGAAACCATGGCGGATTGGTATTGCCTATGCATTTGCCGCGCTCACCCGTGGACTCATCACGCTCCTCATTGCACTTCTCGTCACCATGTGGTTTATTCCAGCGCTTGGGGTGGTGCATCCTCTGTATTTGATAGCAGGGCTCGCTATTACCGGCATTGAGTTTGGCATGCTCGGCGTAACATTTGGTTTTCTTGCCAAAAATTTCGAGGCGCTCACCTTTATGACCACGTTCATTATGCAGCCGATGATCTTTTTGGCTGGCGTGTTTTATCCAGTGTCTACGTTGCCCGGGCCATGGTCTACAGTCAGCTTGTTTAACCCGGTTCATCACAATGTTAATGTGTTACGGTATGCGATTACCGGGTATAGCGACCTGAATCCGCTTGTGTCGCTTGTGGTGATAACGGGCTTAGGAGTAGTATTATTTGTGGTGATGCACATCACCACCAAACGAAGTATTCGTACTTAGGTAAGCTGTCATTGCGATCCCGAGTAATCGGGACGACGCAGCAATCTTACTAGTTCTTATTGAATAAAAACGTTTGTTTTTAGTAGGACTTATGTGTTTGTCATTCCGACCGAAGCGACCCATAGGGAGCGTAGTGGGGGAATCGCTTCAATTTAGCTATCGTTTAAGCGATTCCCCCCGTGGGGGATCTGAGATCTCGACTCCGCTCTGGCTTCGCTCGAAATGACAGGCTAAACGTATAAGTCGAATTTAGTTAATTTAGGTAATTTTTTTCATATGATCAAGATCTACGGATCAAAAATGTCGAGTGCTATGCGCTGTATTTGGCTCCTCGAAGAAATGGGCGTGCCGTACGAAATCATGCCGCTCAATATGCAAAAAGGTGAGCATAAATCACCGGAGTATCTAAAGCTCAACCCCAACGGCAAAGTACCAACGATGGTTGATGGTAGTACGATATTGTTTGAATCGCTCGCGATCAATACGTATTTGGCGGAAATGCATAAACCAGAACTGCTTGGTGCTACCGCTGCTGAACGTGGCGAGGTAAACCAGTGGAGTTTGTGGGCACTCATGCATTTGTACGGAGACGCGATGCATGCGCTCGTGATGAAAAAATGGCGCAATAGCCCAGACACCGACCACACCAAACAAGCATTACAGGATTTGCCAAAATGGTTTGGTATTTTGAATACCCACCTTACCGGCAAAGATTATATGGTTGGTGGAAAATTCACTCTCGCTGACATTAATGTGATGTCGGTGGTGAATGGTATTGGTTTTATCGAGTACGATATTGCAGCATTTCCTGAGGTAAAACGCTGGCACAGCATGCTCATGCAGCGTGAAAGCTTGAAACGTGTGTTGACGGCATAGGAGTATAAAAAAGAAAAGAGCCCCACTCGACAAGTGTCCGAGTGGGGCTTTTGTGCTGGCACGTTATCATGGCCGGCGGGAAGGGATGATCAGAACGAAGTTTGTTGCATCTTCGGTGTTCGCAATCCTGCTTTCGAGAATCTTTCGGTTGCTCCCGATATCGAGAATCTCTGCGGTCGTCGTTCCGTGTTGCTGCGCTACCTGGTCGATCATGGCTTTCCAACCAGTAGGCGGGAACTGGTGGGTAATCATGTTCGGTTGTTTTACCAATCGTACAGCGTGCTTGTGCGGTCTTTTTGACTTGGTCGTCGCCCGAGCAGGTGGTGTCGGAGTATAGGTTGGTTGTGGGCAGGCCAGCGGAGTGTTCTGAACAATGGTTACGGGCGGCGGTGGTGGAGGAGGGCAGGTCATGGTCGTGGTTGGGTCTACGCTCTTCGTGACTGTTGTGGCCCCGGATTGGTGGGTGCTGAGCGTGCGAGCTGTGAATCCGGCGCAGAATGACAGTAGTACTATCACGACCGAGCAGATCGTGAACTGGGCAGTGAGTTGCAGAGCTGATTTTCGTTGGAGCGGTTCTTGTACTTCAAGAATGGCATCTGGTGTCGTAGTGATCGGCACATCGATGTATCCGAACGTGCGCATAGACGATAGAGGTGTCACTTTTGACGCGTCAAAACCATCCTCATCGCTATCATCTGCGTGTAACAGAGAAAACTCTGTCAAATTTCCTACATCGATCGATGTCGGAACAGCGTCAGTGCGTTGTTCTTCGCGACGTAATTGTTCAGTTGCAAGACGCTCTTGATCGCGCCGCTCTTCTGCGATGATTTGTTGGATGTCCGCACCCGTATTGGGTAGCGGGCTCATTTGTACAGCTGTGCGGCGGGGGACAAGCGGGAGAAAATCGATTTGGCCTGGCTTAGATGTATGTGATAGGGCCATGATACGGCTCCTTTCTTGGTAGAGATTGTTAAAGACCCCGCTCGTGGGCACCACGAGGTCGTTTATTTGGTATGAGACGGACACTGAAACGACTAGGTTATATACCAAAAAATCGTTCATCGGTCAAGTATAATGTGGGCATTTTATACTTAATTGGGCCTAGTATACAACAAAATACCTCTAATTTATAGAGGTATTTTGGCTTTATTTTAACTAAATAATGATTTTTACGAAATATTTAGGGTTAATATCTGTTTTTTCACGTCTACGGTCACCGTACTGCCTTCTTTGGCTACGCCCTCCAGTAGTTTTAAGGCCAATTCATCGAGAATCTTGTTTTGGATGAGCCGTTTGAGGGGGCGGGCGCCAAAATCGGGGTTGTACCCTTCTTTGGCCAAGTACATTTTGGCTGCATCGGTGACATTCAACGTAATGTGTTTTTCAGTCAAACGCTTGGCAACTTCGGCGAGCTGTAATTCAACGATGTGTGAAAGTTCGTCTTCGGTGAGCGCCTGGAAGACGATAATATCATCGACGCGATTCAAAAATTCGGGGCGGAATTGTTCGCGGAGACTTTCCATTACTTTCTCGCGAATTTTATCGGTTTTTTCGGCGTTAGCCTGTTTACTTTCGGTCTTGAAACCAAACTCACCGCGCTTATTAAAATCAAGAATGGCTGAGCTGCCAACGTTACTGGTCATCACAATCACCGTATTTTTAAAGTTTACCACTCGGCCTTTGGCATCGGTCAGGCGTCCATCGTCGAGGAGCTGAAGAAGGATGTTGAAGGTGTCGGGATGGGCTTTTTCAATTTCATCGAACAAAATGACAGCGTACGGGCGACGGCGAATGATTTCGGTGAGCTGCCCACCTTCATCATACCCAACATAGCCTGGCGGCGAGCCAATGAGTTTGGCCGTGCTGTGTTTTTCCATGTATTCGCTCATGTCTACGCGGACCAGCGCTTCTTCGGTATCAAACATAAACTCGGCCAACGCTTTGGCAAGCTCGGTTTTACCCACACCAGTTGGCCCGAGGAACATAAACGAGCCGATCGGGCGCTGTGGCGGCGCAATGCCGGCTCGGGAGCGGCGGATGGCGTTGGCAACGGCTTTGACGGCTTCGGCTTGCCCAACCACGCGTTTGCCGAGCACTTCTTCCATGTGCGTCAATTTTTCGGTTTCGCTTTGCAACATTTTTTTGACGGGTATACCGGTCCAGCGCGCTACGACACTTGCTACATCTTCTTCGGTCACTTCTTCTTTGAGAATGCCGCGGGTTTTTTGCAATTCAGTCAGTTTTTTATCATCAGTTTTGAGTTTCTTTTCGAGGTCTGGAATGCGGCCATAGCGTAGCTCGGCAACTTTTTGCAAGTCGCCCCGGCGTTCTTCGATGTCGGCTTGCTGCTTGAGACGATCAACTTCTTTTTTAGATTCTTGAATGCGGTTGATGATGTCTTTTTCATTTTTCCAGCGGGCTTCAAGCTCGGCACTTTGGTCTTTGAGTTCGGCTAGTTCTTTCTCTAGCTCGGCTAAACGCTGTTTCGAATCATCGTCTTTTTCTTTGAGGAGGGCGCGTTTTTCGATTTCCAGTTTGAGCATGGCGCGCTTGAGGCGATCGAGTTCTTCGGGCATCGAGTCCATCTGAAGGCGCAGAGCCGAGGCCGCTTCGTCAATGAGATCAATCGCTTTGTCTGGCAAAAAACGATCGGTGATGTAGCGTTCGGACAGTTTTACGGCGGCGTTCAGGGCGGCGTCAGTGATACGCACCCCGTGATGCACTTCGTATTTTTCTTTGATCCCACGCAAAATCGAGAGCGCGTCGTCGTTATTGGGCTCATTGACCATGACCGGCTGAAAACGTCGCTCCAGGGCCGCGTCTTTTTCGATGTATTTTTTGTACTCTTTAATCGTGGTCGCGCCAATAGTGCGTAGTTAGCCGCGAGCGAGCATTGGTTTAAGCATATTTGCGGCATCAACCCCGCCGTCGGACGCTCCCCCACCAAACAT
>JBPOHP010000131.1:0-6736 GCA_052035445.1 Candidatus Magasanikiibacteriota bacterium | reverse complement strand
TCGGCGGATTTATGGGTGCGGCTGTGGGGGTGTGGTACGCGCTCTGGCGACACAAACTTACCTGGAAAGCGTTTGTGGCCGAGTATCTCGATGACGGCATCCTCAGTTTTTGGCTTGGGTGGGGGATTGGCCGGATTGGGTGTTTTTTGATTCATGATCACCCCGGAACCCTGACGCATTTTACGCTTGGTGTGCGGTATCCTGATGGTGTGCGCCATGATCTGGGGCTGTACGAATCACTGCTTGGATTTGCGCTGTTTTGCCTCTGCCTAGCGCTCTATCCGCGCCTCAGTGCCAAAAAAAAGGGGTTGCTCGCCACCGTTTCGCTCGCCCTGTACGCTCTCGTACGGATCTACTTTGATACCTTGCGTACCGTAGATACGCGCTACGGTGGTTTTACGCCAGCGCAGTGGGGGATGCTGGCAATGATTTTGTCGTTGACGGGTTGGCATTTTTTTGGTAAAAGACTACAGACGTTCTGTAAAAAAACGAATGACTAATGACAAATTTCTAATGTCTAATCCTTGTTAGGCATTAGAAATTAGGATTTAGACATTTTCACTTGGAGAGTTCGCATAGTTGGTCTAGTGCGCACGCTTGGAAAGCGTGTATACCGAAAGGTATCGAGGGTTCGAATCCCTCACTCTCCGCTTTCACCTCGCCGTAGCTCCACAGAGCGAAGGCGGGTAGCAAGATTCAGTGGCTCCGACATTCTTTGCTTCTTAATACCAAGGCGAGGTTTCAGCGAGACAAGTCCGTCTTCACTTCGTCGAAGCTCCCAAGAGCGTAGACGGGCAGCAGATTTACTACCTCCGACATTCTTTGCTTCTTTTAATCAGGGGCGAGGCTACGGCGAGACAAGTCCGCTTTCACAGCTTTCACGTCTTTCACCTCGCCGTAGTCCCGAGTACTCGGGACGTAAGCGGGCTTCGCCTCGCCGAAGCCCCAAAGGGCGAAGGCGAGCAGCAAGATTTGCCACATCCAATTTTTTGTTCTGGCTTTATTTATATGCATTACGTCTACATTCTGCAATGCAAAGACGGTTTTTACGTTGGCTGCACCTCCGACCTCCGCGAACGCTTCGCTCGTCATCAGAGTGGGAACGTACCTGCCACAGCCAAGCGTTTGCCGTTAAAACTAGCTGCCCACTTCGCTTTTCACGACAAAACCATTGCTTTCAATTTTGAGAAGTATCTCAAGTCCGGTTCTGGCCGGGCTTTTGTAAAAAGACATCTTCGTTTTTGACGTAGATTTTAGCTTGTTTTGTCACTATGACTATTGGTGCTTTTACCATTATTATCGACCCGGAAACCAACAAGTTCCTCCTGTGTCATCGACGGGACAAAGACCTGTGGAATCTGCCGGGCGGACGGGTGGAAGATGGTGAATCTCCGTGGGACGGAGCGTTGCGGGAAATACAAGAAGAAATCGGTTTAACGACCATCAAGCTTAAAGAACTTGTCGGGGTACATTTTAAACCCGAGAGTAATGATCTGGTTTTTACGTTCGTTGCGCAAAAAACAGCCGAAGTACCCACTACCAGTGATGAAGCTGACAGAATAGCCTATTTTTCGGTTGACGAAATTCCGCAAAATACTTCGCCCAAGCAAAAGGATCGAATTATCGAATTTTTTAAGAATAGGGGAGAAATGAAATATGAAACAATGTTTTATAATCAGTCAGGAATGTAATAAAAGCTCGAGCAGTTTTTTGCGCACAATATGTAGGCAAATTTGCTCGACAGAAAGCTCGGAAAAGCTGTATACTCACCACAACGCTTATTTTATTTTAAAACAGATAACAAAGTTATATGGAAAGTAGATCAGACTTTAAAAATCATTTAGGTGGTGAAAAAAGGCCGTTTGAATTCTCCGAAACGATTTTAGCTGAATATCCTTGGTTAAAAAATTCTACTCTTTCCGAAAAAGAAAAAAGTGCAGTTAGTGCTTTAATTTCAAATAATCGTACTACCACGCGATGTATTCCTGAAATTTCTACAGGCAAGCCAACTATTGACGTCGAATATCATTTGAAGCTCGTAGAAAGTTCTTTACAACAGGTACTATTATTTGCTGATAAAGCACCTCAACTCCATGAACTAATGCAGAAGGAGTCAAGATTTTTTCAAGAAAATAAGGTTGCAACAAAAAAGGCACTCGGTGGCTTTATAGGGATTGGCAGTAAAAAAAGAGATCTTAAAGATATGGGACGATATAAATAATTTTCAAAATTTTTTTAGTGAATATTTATATTACACCTTAGTACAATTTGTGCGATACAAATTATGGTAGTGAACCTGTCTTTTTTTTACTATAACTTGACGGCACAAATCGTATGGCATAGTTGGAACGGAAACCGTGCGCTGGTTGGCTGAGAAAAAATATATCAAATACGTGTCTAAAAATAGTGTGCATAATTTGTGATATGAACGAATCTTACACCTGGTATCAAACCCTCATTAAGCCACAGTGGGCGCCGCCGAGCTGGTTGTTTGGGCCGGTATGGACGGTGCTGTACGCGATTATCGCCGTAACGTTCGGGACGGTGTTGTATCAGGCTGCCATACGGCGCATACCGTGGATGGTGGCGCTGCCGTTTGCGCTTAATCTTGTTTTTAACGCCGCTTTTACGCCGATTCAGTTTGGTCTGAAAAATAATCTGCTCGCCTCGGTAGATATTGCGCTCGTTCTTGGTACGCTTATCTGGGCGCTTGTTGCTTTGTATGCTTTTGGCCTCAAGCTTCATATTGAAACCGGTGCCCCGACCTACGCGTGGATTATTTATGCGAATATTCCGTATTTGTTGTGGGTGATGTTTGCGACGGTTTTGCAGGTGACGATAACTATCCTTAATAAGTGAGTGGTGATTGCCCGTCCGTAGTGTTGAGGGTTCGGCACGAAGGGGGGCGGAGGTGTTGTAGGTGACGATAAATTATTTGAATTGGAGGTAGATTATGATGGACAAAATTCCATATTTAAAAGATTTTATTGATTTGTTAAACAACAATCAAGGTGTTCTTGCGCTGATCCTTTTTATACTTAGTTTCCTTATTGCTTGGTTTTCAGGTTTTTTAAAATGGATAAGAATTGAAATGGGAAAATGGAAAAGGGCGAGTAAGATCATATGCGCATGGAGATTGTCTCCAGACAATGATAATCCAGAATTTTTTGTATATAAATTTGCCCCACTGTTTCAAAATAAGACAGATGAAATTATTAAAAATTTTTGGATAAATTTTGCATCTTCGGGATTTGAACTTAGTCTGAGCGAGACTGCACAGATATCTTTATTTGAGGGGTGGAATCAAAGAGGGGATGCTTTACAGCTCGTATCAAAAGATAGTTACAAGTTTGCGCCCCAGAATTTCCTTGAACCATTTGAAATTACTCTTAAATTAAGAAAGAAGTTGCCGGCGCATGACGCCTGGATTTATATATCATATGGAATCCCAAATTCTAAGAAGATCGAATTAAACTATGGGTTAAAATATAAGGATCTTGAGAAGTTTATTCATGGCAGAGATCATTCGGGGCAGGTATTTCTTAAACATATGGGGATGGCAAATAATAATTTTTGGAAAAAAATTTAGAACTTTTTCTGATGGGACAAATGGTCATTTACTCATTTTAAAACACCCCCATGACCCTCTACAAACACACCCAAACCAGCTACCCGATGATCTTCATCACGCTGGCCGTGCTCGCACTTTTTGTATATCTGCAATTCGCCGCCCGCGCCGAAGCGCCCTCGGCTGACTCGGGCGCCAATTTTGCCATTACCGCCCTCATGGCATTCATTCTTTTTGTGCTCGCATCGTTTTCAACACTGACGGTTGCTGTCGATGAACAGGTTGTGAGCATCCGTTTTGGCTGGGGGATCTTTCGCAAAAAATTTGTACTGAGCGAGGTTGCGTCGGTTAAGACCGTCCGAAATCCGTGGTATTATGGCTGGGGTATCAAGCTCCGGCTCTGGCCAAAGACCTGGATTTTTAGCGTTGCAGGCTTTGACGCGGTGGAGCTAGCTATGAATAATGGCAACCTCTATCGTATTGGCACGGACGAGCCAGACAAGCTGGAGGCCGCCATCAAACAAGCATGTCGTATTTAAATTATCGTAAACTTATTTTATGGCAACGATAAACCCCTACATCAACTTCAACGGCAACGCCGAAGAAGCATTTACGTTTTATAAGTCTGTTTTTGGCGGTGAAGTGTCTGGCATTATTCGGTTCAAAGACCTGGCCAGCGCCGAATTCCCGGTACCCGAAAAAGAGGCCAACAAAATCATGCGCATTACGCTACCAATTGGCAACAACCTTTTGATCGCCAATGATGTGCCCGAAGCAATGGGCCGCGTTAGTGAGAACGAAAACCGATCGAAGATCGCGGTTAGAGCCGAGAGTAAAGAAGAAGCCGAACGCATCTTCAACGGACTTTCAGCGGGCGGAAGTGTGGAAATGCCGCTCGGGGAAAGCCCTTGGGGCACTTTCTTTGCCATGCTGCGCGACAAATACGGAATTGAGTGGACGGTTGAATGCGCTGCGTCAGAGCACCGTTCAGCATAACGCCGAGCACCTATGAAAATTGCTTACCAAACAATAGCCGAGTACAACACCGCACAAACCGCAGGGGATAAAAAAATATGCGTGCTCTTGAAACACGAGCTTGATGAAGCGCTGCCTGATGCCGAAAGCAAATTGTGGCACGGGCATCCGGTGTGGTTTTTGGCCGGCAACCCGATTGTTGGCTACAGCAAAGAAAAGCGCGGTGTACGCCTCATGTTCTGGAGCGGCAAAGATTTTGCCGAAGAAAAATTAGCCGTGCAGAGTGCAAAATTTATGGATGCATCGATTTTTTATAACGACGTGCAGGAGATTGATGAGCGCGATCTCAAACGCTGGCTCAAGAAAGCACGGACGATTCAGTGGGATTACAAAAATATCGTGAAACGAAAAGGGGTGTTGGAAAAAATAGTATAAATTGGAAATTGACGGGCAAGAGTACGTATGACTACGCGACGAATATTTTTTGGGGCGTCACTGGTGATGCTGGCGGCGTTAGGTGGAGCCGTGTTTGCAGGCAGCGGTGTTTTTTCATTCAACACTCAGTCGCCAGTGAGTGCTGCTCAAGAAAAAATTGAAAACGTAAAAATAGTTGAAAATACCACCACGCCTCGCCCGCAACAACCAGAGACTGTTGTTACGACATCGGTATCGTCGACTGAATTTCGCGTGCCTGACCTTGTAGAATATGCAGGGCCGATCCAGCACATCTTTTTTCATAGTCTGATTATCTACCCCGAAAAAGCTTTGGCTGATGCGAAAAACGTCGCCGGCTATAAAGCAAACATGATCACCGTTTCGCAGTTCAAACAAGTGCTTGAGCAGCTCTATAAAAATAATTTCATCTTGATCGACACGAAATTGTTGTACGTGATTGATGAAGAGGGGAACATGTCGCGTGCCGCACTGCGCCTGCCCGCGGGGAAAAAGCCGCTCATCCTGTCGGTAGACGATTTGAGCTATTATTCGTACATGAAAAACGGTGGTTTTGCGCGTAAGTTGGTGGTAGAGGATGGGACAGTAAAAACCGAGGTGATAACGCCCGCCGGAAAAATTGTGGTTACGAATGACGGTGATGTGGTGCCGATCGTCGACGCGTTTGTTAAAGATCATCCGGATTTTTCTTTCAACGGGGCGAAGGGCATCATCGCTGTCACTGGTTTTGAAGGAGTTTTGGGGTATCGCACGAACCTGAAAGGCAAGTCGGGGAATAGTGCGCGTAGCGAAGCGGCGGCGGTTGTCGAAGCGCTCAAAAAATCGGGCTGGGTGTTCGCCAGTCACAGCTTCAGTCATAATCAAGTTTTTTTACGTAAAACAATAACTAAAGATTTTTTGGATAACGATATTTTGCGGTGGAAGAAAGAGGTTGAGCCGGTGGTTGGACAGACGAATATTTTTCTCGTGCCCTTCGGACAAATTTTTTCAGAAAAAGATCCTCGAAGAAAACAACTTCTCGATGCCGGATTTACGGTTTTGTACGGCGTGGGGATGGATGGCTACCTGAAGTTTTTCAATAATCACTTGGTAATGAACCGCGTCAATATCGATGGCTATCGGTTGAGTCATAATCAAAAAAAACTTAAAGATGTTTTTGGGATTGCGGTTGAGGAGGATTTTTAATTTGTACGTGCGGTGAGAAATTTTCGATTTTCAACAGAAAGTATTGACAGTGATCTCCCATTATATTAGTGTCGCACATCATTGATTCTACGCAATCGATGATGTGTTTATTTGTCTTACTATTTAACAGAAATGGCTATTTCAAAAGAACAAGAGCGTTCTTGTAAAACAGCAATTCATTGGAAAGATTTTTGTCGAGCGCGGATTAATATTCAGTACTTCGTTGAAACATATTTTCCGCTCTATGGATTTTCGGTGGCTGATTTTGTTCGTATAATGCCGATCTTCGTTTTTGTTGAATCGTTTGTATATTATGCAGACGAAAAAATTGAGGCAGCGCAAAAAGTTGGTTGGTCAGAAACGTCTTTAGAGATTCAAAAAATGGCTTTCGAGCTCACGTCATTTTTAAAGGAGCAAAAAATGTACAATGGGCGTATCGGCAAAGAGATTCAGTACTTGGCAGATTATTTTTCTCTGGAAACCAAAATTTTGATTGAAAAAACAACGAAAAATTTTGATACTGCCATTCGATTGCGCAGCTCAGACTTTAGAGTG
>JBPOHP010000185.1:0-3849 GCA_052035445.1 Candidatus Magasanikiibacteriota bacterium | reverse complement strand
ATCCATACCTCAACCAATTAGCCGGAATTACAAATCCACCAAACCACAACAATATCTGCCTGAATAAATCTGCCGCATGCCCCATCCCACCAAGTAACCCCAGCCCTTGATATTCTTGCCACACCGCTGACAAAGATCGACCAATGTTCATTTCTGACCAAAACTCGGGGTGCAAATTATCCCACCCCGTCAGCCACCCGCCAACCGGTAGTGGGTTTGTATATCCAATCGAAATAACTAAAACTACCAAAAATAAGACAGACCAATATTTTGCCAAAATGTTCAAAATTTTGTTCATCGCTTACTCCACAATATTTCATCGAGTTGCTTGCTCACCAGTCTTAAATCACGCTGATCCTGCATTTGTTTTGCCCATGTCTTATATGCATTAGCATTATTCTTTACCTGTGTCACCACATTTGATAGTGATTCAACATTTTTATCAAAAAAGACATTACTCTCCTGCAACCCACTATTTTTAAGTCCATTTCTAAAATCTTTAGATTGCATGTATCCTCGCATATTGCTAGAGATAATGACTGGTTTTCCATATCCCCACGCCAGTGACATCGGTCCAGAGGAAGACATTAATTCGCGGTAAGGCAAAATCACCACATCACACGCCGAAAAATAATCCCCAATTCGAGCTTCAGGAACGAATCCTGTTATAACTATCCCTTTTCGTTTCACTAGCTTTACCACTTCCTCAAAGTATTCTTTTGCCGCTTTGTTGTTTGTATGGTTCGGGTTCATTCCTCCCGCAATTACTAGTCTCCCCATACCTTCTTGCCACAGGGCAATCAATCGATCAATCCCTTTATATGGAGAAACATAGCCAAAACAAAGTGTCACAAAATCTTGCTTGTCCCAGTTCAATTTTTTACGCGCTTTACCTACTTCATTTACATCTAATTTTTTTACGAAATGCGGAATAAATACAGCATTCTTGCCAATTCTCTCCTTCAGAATCGCTTCAAAAACTACTACCTTGTCATATAAATTAAGTAAAAATCTGAAAACGTACATTCCAGCTTGCATGAGGTATTTCTTCAAGCCAACAACAAAAGCAAAGTCTGAGGGCACTTGGTGTAATAGTATTATCATTCTCTTTCCAAAAATTCTCAGCGTAGACAACAAAACCAAAGCCAACGTCCCGCTCACTAGTCCACCAAACATGAAAGCTTCATATGATATCAAAATTACTTTCTCTTGAGCTCTGAATAGCTTAAACCACAAACGAAATATTTCTCCCAGACTATCCCTCTTCCAACATCGCTCAACCGTAATATTTGTTTCGCAATATGTCTCTTCGGAGCCAAAAACTTCTGCCAAAACCCTAATTTTGATATTACTCGAGACACCTCCCACCCCTTCTATAAGTTGCTTGGTGTAAGAAGCAACTCCCACTGTCATGGCAGAGTGAGTTGTTCCTTTAGCCGGATAACTAGAAACGACAATTACGCTATGTTCCATAGGGATGCCACCTTCCCCTTAAGCGTAACACGCTCGAGAGGTATTGAGTAGACTCCCCTCACGTCATTCCATCGGATTTGACCTATTTCTTTTAGAGTTTGCACAACTGCTCTCCCTACTTGCACTTTTGTTCTTTCATCGTTGTACCACAAGAGAGCTTTCTCTCTAATCAAAACTCCATATTTATTCGCCAAGAATAAAATCTCCGCGTCATACCCCCATCTCTCTATCCGGGAATATGTAAAGATTTGTTGGTATGCTTTACGCGAAAATATCTTAAATCCACAGGTAAAGTCGGTCACTTCTAAGTTTAAAACTAGCTGTGTGATTTTCGTAAATGCCTTACCCATGATTTGGCGTAATTTGGTTTGTGGGATCACTACAGTTGATTCACCATTTTTCCGAGTACCGATGATCACCTGATCTCCGTTTAAAACAAATTGATCCAATTTTGACAGTTCAGATAGTGGCGTACTCATATCTACATCAGCTAGTAGCGCATAATCGCCTGTTGCTGTCGCCATTCCTTGCTTTACCGCAAAACCTTTACCTCTGTTTTCTTTGTAGCTCACGATTTTTACCAGCAGATCAGACGTTGCTTTAAATTTCTTGATCATTTTTAGCGTTTTATCCGTACTCCCATCATCCACAAAAATAATTTCTTTAAGTCGTAACGTCTTACTCGTTATCCCACGTTCAATCTGCCCGATGGCGAGCTCTAGTCTCTCTGCCTCGTTATAGACAGGTATCACGAGACTTAGTGTTTTCTTATTATTTTTCATATCGCTTCTTTGATACCACCAAGTTAATCTTGATGATCTCAAAAAGCGAGGCGTGAGCCTATATCAAAACCCGTGAGGGCTGTGATAAATGAGGGTTGAAACCTCAACGCTTAGTTGTATGTATACTAAAACTTTTTGGTCTCGAGGAAGGATTTTACCCTTCTGTCTGTTCAGTCTACGCAAAAGCGCAGTGAACGTGGGGAGACCTACTCAGCAGTAGTATTTGTCCGCGGGGACTCTTTGGCTATTGTGAATAACCGAGAGCCTTCCGGCAGGAGTAGGGCGGGTAAACCGTCCAAAATCCGACCTTCATGCCACGGTACGAGTCAAACTCGTCGATCTTCTTCCCTTCGGTAACAGCGACCCACCCATCAGGGAGTTTACTTGGAGAAGTGACTTCAATGACGAGACCGCCATATTTATCGACTTTCCCGTCGTAGACATCCCATCCGAGTTCTTCAGCCAACGAAGCTGTGGTCATACAACCTTCAGGCAAGGAAGAACTTGAATCCACTGGGGGATTCTCATCCAGCCAAGGCCAGTAGGTTGCAGTGACTGCAGTGACTTTGCCATCGTACGCGCGCACCGTGTCGGTTGCCGATCCAAGAACTTCGTGGCGCCCAGTGTAGGTAGCGTCAGCATAGCTATCAATTGCACCGCCTTCGGGCACACTCAGGGTGAATTCACCTGAATAGCCTTCGTTCGGACCAAGCACGATGAATCCGTCAAAGACGGTCGTGTTGGAATCGCAGCGATAGACATGTGTCCGGACGCGCTCAGGCTGGACTCCCGCCAGGGATGCGCCGTAGGCTTGAATGCCTTCGGTCGTCTGGGGGAAGTTCTGGCGCAGCCACGCGCACTTGTCAGCGGGCGCGCTGGGTTCAGGCTGGCTGGGGGAAGAGGGGTTGCCAGCGACGGGGAGAGATGGCATGTACGCGTACGCGATGATCGCAACAGCGACCACACAAAGCACAATGCCAGACAACAAGCCACTAATCCAACTCCGGCGCAGCCAGGGTTGATAGCGGGGCCACCACACGTAGGTGGGTGACGCAAAGCTGACGATGAAGGAAATCAAGGACGCAAAGAAAGCGCCAATCATCGCCAAAACGAACAGGACGAACAAAATGGTCAGGAAGTTCATGGGGTTTCTCCTTTTTTTTCCAGATACACTGGTGTGCGCCAAAGACTAAGTTAATAATCTCCGCCGTACACCAGTGCTCCAAATATTAGGAGTCACACCAATGTTTTTCATACAACTATTTTTAGGTGTAGCCGCGCAAGCACGACCACATACTCCACCAGATTTCTCTAGTAGAGTCCTCACGCCTTGTTAATGTGCCACTAGCTCTCGATCATCGGACGCATTCGTCCTCAACCAAGCTCTAGCTCTACTGACAGTTAAGTCAGTACCCAGGTTAACCCTAGGATTGGAAGCTTCGAACCTGCCCTTGTCGAAGCCCCCAATTCCAAGGTCAAAAAGACCTATAGCTATTATCATTTAAGGTACAAACCACTTCTTAGTGGTTTTGCCCTAAGTCTTGTTGAGGAGTTTGGCTTAGGGCAAAGCCGTTAAAAAAGGGAAAAGGTTTAT
>JBPOHP010000040.1:0-3312 GCA_052035445.1 Candidatus Magasanikiibacteriota bacterium | reverse complement strand
CATGCCACTCGACAAAGAAGGCACCGTCATGTTTACCGATATCAATCTTTTGGGACAATGGTTTGTGGCCATGGACAGCGCTGCCAACCATACCTTTCGCTTTAACGAAGCAATTTCGCTCATCATCACCTGCGACACCCAAGAAGAAATTGATTATTACTGGAGCAAGCTGTCCGCCGATCCCGCTGCCGAGCAGTGTGGCTGGCTCAAAGACAAGTTTGGCGTATCATGGCAAGTAGTACCACGTCTCATGTCTGAAATCTTTAAAGAACACGACGAAGCCGCACTTAAACGTGTTACCGCCGCTTTTTTGAAGATGAAAAAATTTGATATTGCCGAACTCACGAAAGCGTATAAAAATAGCTAAGTAGTACTCAAAAAAAATTATTTTCTTTACGATCAAACATGAACATCGGCATATTCACAGATTGTTATACACCTGAGGTAAACGGCATCGTTACCTCACTTCGTCTTTTCATCACCGCTTTCCGCGCCCGCGGACACTCTGTTTTTATTTTTGCCCCCGACAACGAAGACAAAGATGATTCCGATGAAATACATATTGAGCGCTTCCCCTCAACATTGGTCTGGGGTAAACAAGTCCGCCTCTCACTACCGTTTATCAAAAGTAAAAATATTGCCGCCCTCCACCTAGACGTTATCCATGTACAAACGCCCGGACCGATCGGCATGGTCGGTACGCGCCTGGGAAAAAAACTACATATTCCCCTGGTCTACACGTACCACACCCGCATCGAGCGCTACGCTCATTTTTACGCCCATTTGCCGCTCTGGGTAGAAAAAGGCGCGCTCACGTTTGCTGCCAAAGTTTTTTATAATCGACACGCAACTGTCGTCGCGCCGTCTAATGGCATCAAACATGAGCTCAGCAGCTACGTCAAAATCCCCATCATAGTTATTCCGACCGGCGTAGACGCCGAAAAAAATCAAGCGCTTGCTCATACCGTCGACGCGACCACACTTCTTGCGCAATATGGAGTATCACCGAGTGACGAATTTCTTATTACTACCAGCCGGCTGGGCAAAGAAAAAAATATTAGTTTCATTATCGACGTATTTTGTTCTCTCCATAGCAAACGTCCAGCCACCAAACTCTTGATTGTCGGTGACGGCCCTGATCGCGAAGATTTAGCATCGTATGCAGCTTCAAGCATCTGCCACGATCATATTATTTTCCTCGGTCTCCAGCCTCAGAGTACGCTCTTCGCCCTATACCAAAAAGCCAAAGTTTTTTTATTTTCTTCACTCACCGAAACGCAAGGTATGGTAGTGCTTGAGGCGCTCACTATGGGGCTACCGGTGGTTGCGCTCGCCGGAACCGGCACCGAGGATTTACTCGCCAGTGATAAAGGCGGCTTTATGGTCGCATCTAACCCAGAACTATTTACACAAAAAATTCTTGAGCTTGTAGCATCGCAGAAACTCTGGGAGCAAAAACACCTCGAGGCACTGGAACGGGCTCAAGAATTTTCTATTGATAATATGGCGGAAAGGATGTTGGGGCTCTACGCCTCGCTTGATAAAAAAAACTCGTCTTCCTAGTTTTTTTATGACTATCAAAAAAGCATCCACGCATCTAAAAAACATCCCACAAATATATTTCAAGAATAGAGCGGCGTGGCGGGCGTGGCTCAAAAAAAATTATGAACAATCATCAGGAATCTGGCTCATATACGATAAAAAAAATCCTGATCACGAACAACTATTATCACCGGCTGCAATTACCGAGGAAGCTCTTTGTTTTGGGTGGATAGACAGCCTGCCACGCACGCTTAACACTACCCAAACGATGGTCTATCTCGCACCACGCAAAGAAAAAAGTAGTTGGAGCGCGCTTAACCGAACCCGTGCCCAAGCCTTAATCCAGTCTGGTCGCATGCAGCCCGCAGGTCTCGCAAAAATCATTGCCGCCAAAAAAAATGGATCCTGGAAAGCACTCATAGATGTGCAAAAATTAGTGGTGCCACCCGATCTACAGAAGTCACTTGCGGGAAATAAAATTGCCCTCGATAACTTCTCTGCTTTTCCCCCTTCATCGAAACGAATTATTCTTGAGTGGATACTAAGCGCAAAAAAACCAGAAACCCGCGCGCGTCGGATTTCTGAAACCGTAGAGTTAGCCGCCAAAAATATCCGCGCCAATCATTATCGTCAACCTTAAATTTTATGCAAGAATCATACAAAAAAAATCGCATCATCTTTTCTTAACCTTGCAAGTAGCGGAAACATCGACGAGGCATTTGATAGGCACATCGACCCAAGCGGTAAGCATCATAATGCTTTTTCTTTGCCGGGTTTTGCAGAGCTTAAAAAAGCCATGAAAGAAAACCACGCTCAATTTCCCCATAAAAAAATACAGATCAAACACGTGCTTAGTGACGGTGATATGGTCGCTACTCATTCACACCTTCAGTTCACGGCAGACGATCCTGGTGTGGTCGTGGTACACCCGTTTCGTTTTAAAGAAGGGAAAATTGTTGAACTTTGGGACTGCGGTCAAATCATCCCATTTGCCACACCTAATACTGATGGAGTATTCTAGCCAACAGTAATTTTATTCATAACCAGATTATATGAACCGTGTTATACACTTTGAAATCCAAGCAGACGATATTGCCCGTGCCTCAGAATTTTATAAAAACGTGCTCGGATGGAAAATTGAACAAATTATGAAAAAAGAGACCGGTGGTATGGATTATTGGGGCGTGACGACCGGCGACTCAGTGCCCGGCATTAATGGCGGATTATATCAGCGTGGCGAAGACAAAATTTACACCTACGACTGCACCATAGAAGTAGAAGATATTGATGCGGCAGTCGCAGCTGTACAAACGAACGGCGGTACCATCACCAAAGAGAAATCAGAAATCCCGGGCGTTGGTTGGTTTGCCGGTGCGAAAGATACCGAAGGCAACCGTTTGGGGCTCATGCAGCGGACGGGGTGGAAAGTGAAGTAATTGAGATAAAAATAACGGTTGAGAGGCTGTTGTTTTGAAAATATCAAGATGGTGAATCTTACCAGACAGATGAAACCAAGACTATGCCCGATTTGAAGTATCAAATGATAAAAGAATATGCTCCAAATATTCCAGAAGAAGTCATAAGACTTTGGCTGCTTCCGTTTGCAGAAAGAGAAGGTTGGCCACCTTTAGATAAGAATGGATGGGATATACGAAAGTCAGGAGAAACAATTAAATTCTGGAATGAAGCACTGTGGGAAAAAATAAATATAGACTTAACAACATTGATTTATTCCAGACTGTATTATAATACAATGAACGGTCTTCACAA
>JBPOHP010000016.1:0-7950 GCA_052035445.1 Candidatus Magasanikiibacteriota bacterium | reverse complement strand
GCTTCCAACCAACCGTATTCTGCGTTTCGCATCCCTCATCATCTACCGCTTTTTTCGTCGTCGACCGTACAAAAAAGGCCTGTTTCCGCTGTCGGGTGATCCGGTCCATTACGGGCATGTCGCGACCGTCGAGCAGGCGCTTGAGGTGTGCGATGAAGTGATTGTGCTGCTCATGCAGAACGCCGGGAAAAACAGCACGTTTACGCTTGCGGAACGCCTTGCGCACGCGCAGCTTGCCTTTCGACGCATCGTCGGGCCACGCGTTACTATCATGACCTCAGACGGGGTCATGGTCGACGAGTTAGAAAAACATGGCTGCGACGTATTGATCCGTGGTGTGCGCGATCGCAAGGATGCTGATTACGAGCGCGATTATGTCGAGGCGCAGCGCAACCTCTTTCCCTGGTTCAAAGACGCTGCGGTCGAAATACTGCCGGCGCGCGGAGCTTACAAGACCATCTCGTCGAGCCAGATTCGGGAGGGGGTGCGCCACTTTGTCGCGGTCGATCGTTTTTTGCCCGTTTCGACACACCAGCTCTTGCAAGAGAAGACCCACGATCAGCACTTGATCGGCGTGACTGGTGGTATTGCCTCTGGAAAATCGGCGACCGTCGAAGCGTTCAAGAGTTACCTGACTACCACGTTCGGCGTTCCAGCCTATTCGATCGCCGTGGACCAGCTTGTGCGCGATATCTATGATCCGAGTCCAGGGTGTCAGATTGTCCGCGACAAACTCGCGGAGCGGTTTGGTAGAGGTGTGCTCACGGCTGATGGTAGTAACGTCAACCGTCCGTTTCTCGCTGCACGCCTTTTTGCCGCATCGCCTGAGGCAGCTGAAGATCGTCGGTTTGTTGAAGAGCTCACCCTACCGGCCGTGCGGCGTCTCTTCCGTGAGCGTCTGAAGAGTATTCGCCGCCTTGATCCGGCAGGAACCAAGCAGCTCATCTTCATTGAGTGGGCTCAGTCGGTCGCTTCGGGGTTGGCACGCTGGAGCAATAACAACGTCATCGTCGTGAGTGCGCCAGAGGCCGAGCGCAAGCGGGCGGTTGAGCAGCGCAAGATCTCGGCCGAGCGCTTGGCCGTCACCCGCGCTGTACAGGGAGCTTCGGAAGATATGGCAGCAGTTCTTGCTAGTCAGGTCGGTCGTGACTGTGGCGGAAAGGTGCTCTTGTTTGTGAACCGTTGGCTGTCTCCCCCGGAGACGGTGAAAGCGGACTATGCGAGTCTTGCCGAAAGCGTCTTTGCGCTGTTCCCCGGTCTCAAGCCCACGAAGTAGTACCACGCCCGTTCAGCAGTTTTGATCAACCGGTCAAAATACTGAACGGGCGGTTTTTTATAAAAAAACACGACTGGCAGTGCGCGTCGTGTCTCACGTTAAAAAACGGTACGAACGGTAGGCGAGGGTGGAATATCTTTCGGTGCAGACCAAAAACCGTACCCCTTGAACCAGAAGAGTATTCGATCAAGGGGGCTGGGGATGCTCACTACCCACCAAAAATTTTCGTTCTTGAAGTGGTGGAGCATATGGTTGCGTCGGTTGAACCGTCCCCACCAGGTTTTGGGTTGGTAGGGCGTATGCACGGCAAAGTGCGTCCACTCGTAATTGAGTGCGAGTGTGAGCCAAGTGGAAAAAATGGTGAGTGCGAGTGGCCATTCACCCGCTACCAGGAAGCTGACTACTAAGACAAGTGGTGGAACGATCACGAGTGCAGCTGTTGGCACAAAACCATCGAGTCGTTCTGGGTGTTCGTGGTGCGTGCGGTGAAATTTGCCAATATCGATCCCCCAAAACATTGGGGCGTGGAGGATATACCGGTGTGCTAATGCTTCTTGGATGGGCTGAAAGACAGTAAAAAGTAGTAGTATGCTTATGGCATCTTGCCAGCCCCATCTACCAAGATAAATGCGGCTAATCCAAGAGCATAGCACTAAAGCAAGGAGAACGCGCGGTTTGGTTTGGCGAAAACAGGTGAGTAAGAGCCCGTGCAGGGTACGTAAGTTCTGGTCGTTCCTGTCTATGATTGCTGAATCTGAATGAAGGCGCATGGATCACCTCTCTGAGTTAAGGTGCGGTTGGATAGTTTTATCTTAGAATATTTATTGGGTATAAGGCAAGATAGAATGGGATAATCCAAAAAGAGTGTGACACAACCACACTCTTTTTGTGCTCTCGAAAGGAATCGAACCTTTATTTTCGGCTTCGGAGGCCAATGTCCTATCCATTAAACGACGAGAGCGTTTAATCTGAAACACTGTAACGTATCTGAGGGTGTTTGGCAATAAAACCACCCCCAACATCTCAGCCCTTGTCAAGACCCTAATTATATCCTATACTAACGTCAACTTTGTATCTCTTTTGTATTTTTTTGATACTTTTGTATGGCACTTCCCGGTCATCGTCGCACCTCGTCGCACAAACGTCGCCGTGCTTCTCATTTTGCCCTCGAGGCAGGTTCAATTGGTCGCTGTCCTAAATGCGACAAGCCAATCCGCCCACACCGCGCTTGTCCTTTCTGTGGTTTTTACAAAGGCCGCCAAGTAGTTAAAAAAGGCCCAGCCGTCAAGAAAGCTGCAGCACCAGCCAAAAAAACTCCAGCTAAAAAAGCTAAGGCTAAAAAAACAACTTCTAAAGAAGCTTAATTTTAGACTTTAGCTTTCGGACTTCAGTCTTCAGCCTCCACAAGGTACTACCGAAGTCCGACTGCCGAAGTCTGAGGTCTACATGTATGCCCAATCGTCATCTTGCGAGAAGTATTGCCATGCAGTCACTTTTTGAGTGGGATTTTCGCGGCCAGCCAAGCGCTGCGATCCCCGCGATTGTGGATCATAATTTAGATGAGTTTGGCCCGGGTCTTGAGGAAGAAAAATTGTTTGCGCACACCATCGTTGATGGTGTTCTTGCGCGTTTGCCAGAAATTGACGAAGTAGTTGCGCGGTACGCCCCCAACTGGCCCATCAACCAGATTACTATTGTTGATCGCAACATTTTGCGTATTGGCGTCTACGAACTTACCTACTGCAACACCGAAATTCCTCCGAAAGTTGCGATTAACGAAGCCATCGAAATTGCCAAAACGTTCGGCGGGCCCTCATCGGGTAAATTTGTTAATGGGGTGCTCGGGACGCTCTATAATGATTTGCAAAAATCAGGTAAAGCGCCAGCGCCAGAGGCTGAGACTGATCGTGCTGCCGAAAAACCAGCGGTGACTGAGGGAGAGGTAGTACCGCCAGCCGCTGAAGCGCCTGATTCTCAATAATTCTAACCTATTAAGTTACGTTTTACGCTGCTTACGCTGTTCGCCGGGGAGGGCGATAACGCAAGAGGCCAAACCATTTTTCACGTATGCCTTCCGCCGTTTTGAATCTTCCAGAAGTAATCGCCAAAAATTTTTCTTCATTTGAAGATAAAATTGGGATTCGCTTTGAGCAGTCTGATTTTTTAGTGCAGGCATTTGTACATCGTTCGTATTTAAACGAGCATCATGATTTTCCGCTTGGCCAAAATGAGCGGTTAGAATTTTTGGGAGACGCAGTGCTTGAACTGATTGTAACTGAGTTTTTGTTTCACGAATACGCTAATCCTGAGGGAGATCTTACCAACTTGCGCGCTGCTTTAGTTAATGCTAACATGCTCTCCGTTATTGCCTACGAGATTGGCATGGAGCCCTACCTTTTCTTGAGTCATGGTGAGGCCAAAGACGCGGGCACCAAAGCTCGTAACTACATCATGGCCAATGCCATCGAAGCGCTTATTGGGGCGATTTATCTCGATAAGGGCTACGATTTGGCTCGTCAGTTTGTGACGCGTTGGATCTTGGGTCGTATACCATACGCCCTCGAGAAACGCTTAGACATTGATGCTAAAAGCCGTTTTCAAGAATCAGCCCAAGAATTGCTCGGGGTAACACCAACCTACAAAGTGCTGAGCGAAGAAGGGCCAGATCATGCCAAAATGTTTAAAGTTGGCGTGTATCTTGATAAAGATTTGGTGGCAACCGGTGAGGGTATGAGTAAACAAGAAGCCCAAACTGATGCTGCTGAAAAAGCAATTGTAGTAAAAAATTGGAAAGGTAAAGCAATCGCTCTCATCCCTCGTCAAAAAGGGGATGGAGTGTAAAAAGTCCTGAGTCCGAAGTACAAAGTCCAAGTTTTACGTTTAGTTTATAAAGTACTTAGTACGACTTACGCGTTTAGCCTGTCATTTCGAGCGGAAGTCAAAGCGTAGTCGAGAAATCGCTTAAACTATAGCTAAATTGAAGCGATTCCTCCACTACGCTCCCTCTGGGTCGCTTCGGTCGGAATGACAAACGCGTAAGTCCTACTTAGTACTTAGAGGATTTGGCACTCAGTACTTTAAAGAAAGGATCGGTAGCTCAGCCGGTAGAGCAGGGGCCTCTTAAGCCCAAGGTCCCGGGTTCGATCCCCGGCCGATCCACAATGAAAATGCCTAATTTCTAATGTCCAATTTCTAAAAATTTAAATATCTAAATTTTGATGTCAACGTGTTTGTCATTTAAATTTAGAAATTTGATGAACCTAGGTTATGTCTTAGGAATTAGAAATTAGTCCTTAGATAGTAGGCATTTTTATATGCGCCCGTCGTTCAACGGATAGGACAACAGCCTTCGAAGCTGTCTATGTGGGTTCGATTCCTGCCGGGCGCACTAATGTGGTAATCTTGTTTCATAATTACCATTTTTTATGACGAGTGATGTTAGCTTCAAAATTGATACAAAGTTAAAGACCGAAGTCATGAGAAAGGCTCAAAAAGCAGGTTTATCTTTTGTTTCGGTTTTAAAATTAGCAGCTCAGGCCTATGTTGAAGGTTCGTGGGATGTTGAGAAAAGTGCTGTAGAAAAACTTAATACCAAAACCCGGCGTGAACTTTCCGCGATCTCAAAAGATATTAAACAGGGTAAAAACCTTTCGCCTGGTTTTTCCGACGTCAAAAAAGCGTCAGCATATCTTAGGTCGCTATAATGATTTTTCTTTATCACGAACGGTTTGAAAAGAGTTTCAGCAAATTGCCTAAAAAAGTTCAGGATTCATTCTTGAAACGACAAGAGTTGTTTGCTTCAAATCCTTACCACGCCACCCTCAACAATCATTCAGTTGAGGCTGTTTATCCGTGTTGGCGTAGTATTAATATCACTGGTGATTATCGCGCGCTTTTTGAGGTAGTGGATGACTCGGTTGTTTTTATGAGGATCGGAACGCATGCCGAGTTATATCGTTGATAGTTTTCGGTCCATCTCAAAAATTCATTTTTTCTGTTGTATGTTGCTAGAACAAGAAAAAATTATTGATCGTATTGCCGAAGAAATTAAACGTCAATTTAGTTCCGAAGGTTCTGGCCACGACTGGTTTCATATCTACCGTGTGTGGATGAATGTCAAGCATATTGGCGCAACCGAACGGGCAGATATGTTTGTGGTTGAGCTGGCAGCACTCCTGCACGATATTGCTGATTGGAAATTTCATAGCGGCGATGAAGCGATCGGTCCGGCACGGGCGCGTGAGCTATTGATGCAGCAGGCGGTGGCTACTGATGTGATCGATCAGGTGGCTGAGATTATTGCCACCATGTCGTACAAAGGGGCGGGCGTGCCAACACCAATGGCAACGATTGAAGGAAAAATTGTACAAGATGCGGATAGGCTCGATGCGCTCGGGGCGATTGGGATTGCACGGACGTTTGCGTACGGTGGCCACAAAGGCCGATTGCTCTATGATCCAGACCGAAAACCAGAAATGCATGTCAGCAAAGAAGCGTATTTCAAAACCGACGCACCGACCATCAATCATTTTTACGAAAAATTATTGCTGCTTAAAGATCGGATGAATACGGCTGAAGCCAAGCGGATGGCTGAAGGGCGGCATCGTTTTATGGAAGAGTATCTGGAGCAGTTTTTTGGGGAGTGGGAGGGGAAAATATAACATATATTTTTTATCTATGACCATCCTTGCTCTCGCCGACCAACCACCATCTCGTTCTATCAAACAGCTTTTAGCCGAGAATAGAATTGATCTTATTTGTACACTCGGTGATTTTGAGCAATCGCAGTTACAGGAATTGGCAGCGGTAACCACTATTCCGAAGATTGGGATTTACGGCAATCATTGTTCGGGTATGTACTTTGCACCGCTTGGTATTAAAAATATGCACCTGACCACGTTTGAGTTTGGTGGGCTGACGTTTGGTGGGTTCGAAGGGTGTGTGCGGTACAAACAATCGGTCTATGCCAAAATGTATACCCAAGAAGAGGCGACCGAACTGCTGAAAGATTTTCCCCGCGTCGATGTTTTGCTCACGCACTGCCCAGCGTTTGGTATTAACGACGAGCCCGATGAGCTAGCACATCAGGGATTTAAAGCATTGCGTGTTTATTTAGAAACTAAAAAACCCGCCTACCATTTTCACGGTCACACCTATCCACCGGCGAATCAGCTGGTGACGAGTTTCGGCGAAACAAAGATTGTGTATGTAACCGGAGAGAAAATAGTGAATATTTAGCCGTGATCGCGAACTAGGGAAGGTTGACTTTTTATAGAAAGTGTGGCAAAAACAGCTTTAGTCCTTTACAGGAGGCGTTCATATGTCCACGTTCAAACCCGTTGTTCATGTTCTTGGCTCCGGTACCTGTCACCCTGTCCCCGGTGGTAAAAGCGCCGGGCACACCCAGGATTCTTTATCCGCTGGGGAGGTGGTGATCAACATCTCTTGCTCGAGTGTTCTGAAAACCTTGCCGTGCGTCTCGAAGCAATCGGTGAAGAAATGGATCGCGTTCGGCATCTCGCGATTTCGCATGCCCATCCTGATCATTTTGCACTGCCGCAGTTTGTGCAGAGCATGAATTGCGCGGCGGCGTGGCGAGTTGTTCCCGAAGTTGGACAGCTTTATGTCTACGCGTCTTCGCATGCTGTCGGCAGCATCCCCCTGCTCAATGGCGTTCATTTCGAAGAGACCGGAGGGAAGGGGCTCTCGAATCCGGTTCTGACCTGCTGTGTCATGGCCGGGGAGAGTGTGATCGAACTGCCAAGTGGCGCCAAGATCATCTCGTTTCCGGTGCACCATGGTTTCGGCAAAGTCGACGCGCTCGCTTTTCGTGTGACCCTGCCGGATGGTCGCGTGATCGCCTATTCTGGTGACACGGGCTGGTGCGACGAGCTGATTGCTGCAGCGCGTGATGCCGATATCTTTATCTGCGAAGCATCTGCTCCGCTAGGCAACGAAGAGATGGCCACGAAGTACGGCCATCTGAACCCGCGCCAGGCCGGTGAAGCTGCCGATAGGTGTGGTGCCAAGAAATTGGTCCTGACCCACTATTCGGGCCGCGACTCCGACGAAGCGATGCTCGCTGATTGCCGGAAGTCCGGGTTTACTGGCGAGATTGTGATCGCCAAAGATGGTGATCGATACGAGATTTCGTAAGTAGATCAGCTGCGGAAGAAATTTCGCGGTTTTTTTATCAACCTCACATTTGACTTTTCCTGTTACAATCGCAGCAATTAAGGTTACCTTCTAACGTTCAAACTCTGTTAAGCTTAGAACAGGTATGTCTAACCTGTCGAAGCTATGAAAACACGAGTAAGAACCCTACAAGGAAACCTCATCGCTATGAAACAAACGATACTCGAGAAGTGTCTCAAGAAAGAGCTGAAAGACAAAGACGGTGCACTCCTCTTGAATATCCACCCCAAATCCTTTTCTCGGCTTAAAGCCAGGTACCTTGAGCACGGCTTAGCCGTACTTCTCCCCAAGAAACCAGGTCCGAAGAGTGGACAGGCCGTTAAGAACCGAACACCTGAATTAGTAGAACACTTAGTTGTAAGTAACTCCAGCGTTGTTTACAATTCCACTGGATAAAAGTATTCAGTAAGCTGTTCCAAAGGTGTCTTGTCGTTCAGGCTACGATGCGGTTTGACCGTGTTGTACCAGTTAATAAAGCG
>JBPOHP010000059.1:0-3976 GCA_052035445.1 Candidatus Magasanikiibacteriota bacterium | reverse complement strand
CCATAAATCGCGCCTAATATATTTTTTCGGTTGGGGAAAAATTTTTGATACTTTAAACGGTCTGCAACTGATCATTCTGTATAAACAGATGATTAACGAAACCTGAACGACCCATATTGGCATTCTCCGTAGTAACGACGCGGAAAAACCCAGCGTATTCATCCATAGAAAACTGATTCAACACGGTACCGGGAATGGTCTGTGAAGACACAAAAGAAATCGTATTTTTGTTGATAGCAAACTTGTAGATATCAGATCGTTCTGATGGTCGACGGAACCACACCGAACCAGTGCCGTAATTCTGTGACGTGATATAGATATTTGACGGCGAAACATAGACCGTGTCGTTGCTCGACAAGCCCCACATCACTTTTTTACCAAGTGGTGCCTTGGGGTTGGCAGCCGGAATGGCGACCACTGAGACAAACTCTTTACCAGGTGTTGGTGAAAGATACTGCACCTCGGCGCAGCCAGCGAGCGGTACGAGCGGTTGCTCGGCATGCGCGCCCATCAGTTCTACAATCATCTTTTCATTCGTGATGTCGCGAACTTGGGGAAGTGCCGTGGCAGCGGTAATTTTGACATCGCTATTGTAACTATACGGAAGCGAAGAGCGAAGTACGAGATATACATAGCCATTCGTTAAACGGGTAGCCACTACATCGCCGGTCATTTCAACGCTCCGCTCGATCGTTGGATTCGACGGATTGGAAACATCGAGGATGGTAGCAACTTGGCGTGTTTCTTGGTACCGCGGGTAGATAGCACTCATTTTAGACGGCGTTGTTCCTTCGATGAGCGGGCCGATCGTAGCAAATGTGTGACCGATCACAATCAATTTTGAACCAGTCAAATACAGTTCTCGAGCTTGGAGCACTGAGGCGAGTGGAATATCGGCCAGCACCTCGGTAACTGCCGGGTTAGCCGAGGCTACTATCAGATGATTGTCGGCGAGATAAAAAATCTGTTTGCCGTTGGTTTTGACGACATCACCTTCATCTACCCCTTCAACTTGAATGTTGGTCCGTGAAAAATCTTCTGCCATAGCTGACGGCGCGGCAGTCGTGCTCAGACCGGCCGCAGTTGGCTGACTAATACCAAAACTATCAGGAGTTAGCCCACCACCACGATAATAATAGATGGGCGGCTGAGCCGCTTGTAACGTTTTTGTTAGTTCGGTACATGAACGAAAATTCTTAACTGCCCGTGGCTGATAAAAATTGGCGCCGAGTGGTGGCGTGTAGAGCCCCGTTCGAAGATTCGATCGACCCCGTTTGCAGTTTTTATCGGTGATCGCAATCGGGTCAGCGCTCGTCGGGCAATATTTTTGAGCAATTTCTTCAGTATCAGAAAAACCATCATTATCAGTATCCAGACTCCAGGGATTGATACCGTATTTCGTCCAATCAGCTCGCGGTACATCCGAAAGGATAATTTTGGCGCTAACGGGAGAAAAACCAACCACCAGGCTGGCACACAGGCTCGCGAGCACTACCGAAGTGTACATTTTTTTAGCCAACATACGCAAAGAAAAAAGTTTAAACCTCTGATGGTAGCCTAGCACACCCGTGCTTGTAGAGAAAGAATACGGGGGATCAATTTAGTTCGATGAGCGAGGCACAACCACACTAAACCCGCGATTGCTTTGGTCAATCTGAGGCAATGATTTCGGGTTTTGGATAGCGATGCGGTAGTCATTACCTTCAGCAAGATCAGCGGGCACAGTCCAATACAGCCACCCGCGATTCGGAACGTTCAGCGCAAGCGCCGTCCCTCGTTTTTTGGACAATGGCACTACCGTTCCACATACCTGCTTGCCGTTAATTCCTTTAGCACACTCATTTCCTTGATAGAGAAGAACATTAACGCGCGCCGTACCTGCAGCTTGCCAACGCAGCTTATACCGTTTTCCCTGAACTAATTTTTCACCGCCATTGGGAAAAAGTGTGGTCAGTGCTACCGACATGGTTTTATCTTTGGTCACCCCAAAATTGAGATAATTCTCACTTTCAACAACATGCGTAACAGGATCGGGCCAGGTTGTTTTCCAAAAACGAGGCGTGACTACACTTGCCGTAATCGTCGTACCGCGGCGAATCGGATCGGTGACAAAAAATATACCCTCACTGCCTTTATACTTACAAACCGAGAGCGGATACTGTTTATTGAACCCAGGATACGAGATAAGAATTTTTAATCCCGGAACACGCGTCGTATTCTCACACGCCGCACCCGCTGAGCGGATCCAGGTTTTTTCTTCGGTATCATGCAGACCATTACCATTCTCATCTAAAAATACGGTACCCGCAATCCTAAACGACGGTTCTTCGGCTGCCCGTGCTTGTTGCACACAAACAGGCGACACTATAAACGCGAGAAAACTGGCAAAAGTCAGTGCAGTACGAAAACTCAATTTTTTTACAAACATATACGCTCAGTGAAAACTTAAGAAAAATACCTTCTATCCCCTACCCTACTTCACCACAATAATTTGCACAAGCCCATGAGTGAAGTCTAGCTCACCTGTGAGTTATAGAGTTGTGATAATTCTTCATAATCCCCTTTAAAAAGACACAATTCTTGTTTCATAGGTATGGCTAATAATTCGCTCCAATAAGTAACAATTTTAAAAATAAACTCAAAGCCAAACAACAACACCTCTTTTACATGCTTATTACTTGGAAGAAAACTTATGGTTGGATTCTCTTTGTTATCCAAGTCTGTAAACATTAAAAGAGCTGAGATATCCGTGTGGGCAAAACCGCACATAATTTTATATATCGTATCATAATCATCTTTCATACCTAGCTCCTCAGCCATTTCCCAATCTTTTTTATTCAACCAATTTTCAGTACGATCATACTTATGTTTTTCTTGAACTTGAGCAGCTTTATCATAGATTTTTTCTATTGACTCCCTATCAAAAATTAATTCACCAGATGTTTCAGAAGGTAAATTTTTTGAAAACTCCCCAATACGACTACTGGATGCTTTCCAATAAAAATCTAAATATCGACATAATCTTTTTTCTGTATCTTCTTTAAGAATATATGTCACATCTAGCACTATTTCAAACAACGACCTGGCGAGCACAAACGCGTCTTCACCGTAACCTTGTCTGCAAAGCAGGGTGAGTGCGGAATGAGTTTTTATAGCTTTAGCAAACATTAAAGCAATAAACCAATTTATCGGTTTACGCTCGAATTTAACAAGTAATTGCACTTTATCAACTGATATCTTATTAAATCTCTCGTTCATCTCAAGTAGCCGCTTAATAAACTCCGCTGCCTTTATCGGCATATTAATTTGAAATAATTGGTCAAGCTGAATTGTTTACCAACAATACTTTTTCCTACACGCGGTGCGCCGCCGATGAGATAGATAATAAAGACGTTAGTATTTTTTCAAAAGAATCTACCATCTTCTTTTCAGGATACTCCCTCGCAGTGGTGAAGTGAACTTTGGAAAAATGGAGATTTCCTTCTTTGAAATGGTATTATTCCAACAAAGCAATCCTAAACTGTAATCTGGTTTAAATTCGAATAAAGTTTGGCATTTATTCCAAGCGTTGCGGCATTTGTAATATTCTCTTGTTCATCATCAAAATAAAGTACTTCTTCTGGCTTTGCCCCCAATCTCCTCAAAACTGATCTAAAAAATTCAGGATCAGCTTTAGAGTTGCCAACTTCACATGAGAATAAACAGCCATCGAATTTAGTCTCAAATCCAAGATTTTTTCTGATATATGCAGCGCGGTACTTTTCTTGATCGCTTACCAGGTAGCATTTGATTCCTTTATCACGAAGTTGTTGTATCCGTGTTAGCACCTTCTCGTCGACTACGGTATCTTTCGTAAACCAATAATCTAGAAAGTCGTCACCCGACTTCTTCCAATTCCAGTTTCGGAGATACTTCGTAAGCTCTTCTTTTAGATCGGCCTTTCCCAATTGGCAGATTCTGAATTCAGTTTTGAAGA
>JBPOHP010000196.1:0-3207 GCA_052035445.1 Candidatus Magasanikiibacteriota bacterium | reverse complement strand
CGACTGGTGAAGGTTATATTTCTGTTTAAGAAAATTTGGATTGCGTTCCATAGGGGGGTGTAGAAATATGTCTAACTATTGATTTAAAGCTAGCAAGAAGGTACTATTCTGTAAAGTCATGAATCTATGCCCACCAATCATCTCCGCAATTTCTGTATCATCGCCCATATCGATCACGGCAAATCAACGCTGGCTGATCGTTTTTTAGAACTCACCAAAACCGTGTCTGAACGCGACATGAAATCGCAACTGCTCGACTCCATGGATCTCGAGCGCGAACGCGGCATCACCATCAAGCTCACCCCGGTGCGCATGGATTATCAATCCAAAATAACCGGCGAAGACTACATTTTAAATCTCATCGATACCCCTGGTCACGTTGATTTTAATTACGAAGTTTCGCGTTCGCTCGCCGCTGTCGAAGGCGCAATTCTTTTGGTAGACGCCACCCAAGGCGTGCAAGCGCAAACCATCGGCAACCTCTACCTCGCGCTCGAACAAAATCTGACCATCATCCCCGTGATCAACAAAATCGACATGCCGATTGCCAATGTTCCCAAAGCCAAAGCCGAACTCATTCATCTGATTGGCTGCAAAGAAGAAGACATTATTCTCGCTTCTGGCAAAACCGGCCAGGGCGTCCCCGACATTCTTGAAGCAATTATCGATCGCATTCCCCCACCCGCTGATCGCAGCAACGAACCGCTCCGCGCACTTATTTTTGATTCAGCGTACAACGAATACAAAGGCGTGGTGACCTCTATCCGTATCATTTCAGGCGAGCTCAAAAAAAACGACAAAGTATTTCTTCTGGGTACCGCGAGCCGGGCTGACGCGCTCGAAGTTGGCTACTACAAACCAAAATACATTCCTGCCGAGAGCCTCAAAAACGGTGAGATCGGCTACGTCGTTACCGGTCTTAAAGAAGTCCGCGACTGCCGCGTGGGCGACACCATCACCCTCTACCGCGAAGATGCCCGCTATCCCGAGCAGCTCGCGGGGTATAAAGAAGTGAAACCCATGGTCTTCGCCGGCATCTTCCCCAAAGAAGGCGATGCGTATCAAGAACTACGTGACGCGATCGACAAACTCAAACTGAGCGATTCCTCACTCATCTACGAACCAGAACATTCCGAAGCGCTCGGCTATGGTTTTCGGTGCGGATTCCTCGGCATGTTGCACCTCGATATTTTTCAAGAACGCCTGAAACGCGAACACGACATCGACGTCGTGATCACCGTCCCGAGCGTTGCCTACCACATTTTCAAAACCAACGGCGAAGATTTTACCATTCGCAGCGCCCAAGCCTTCCCCGAGCGCTCGTTTATCGAACATGTCGAAGAGCCGCTCATGAAACTCGATATCATCAGCCCCAAAGAATACGTCGGCGCTATTATGGGTCTCATCTCTGATCGTCGCGGCCGGTATTTAACCACCGAGTATCTTTCGACCGGCGTTGACCAGCGCGCCCTTCTTCACTACGAAATCCCGCTTGCCTCGCTCATCACCGATTTTTACGACAAACTCAAAACCGTCACCTCGGGCTACGGCTCCATGAACTACGAGTATTTTGGGTATGAAAAAACCAACATTATAAAACTCGATATTTTGGTGGCCGAAGAACCGGTCGAAGCGCTCACCACGCTCGTCTGGGAAGATGACGCCTACGCCACCGGCAAAAAAATCGTCGAATCGCTCAAAGAATCTCTCCCCAAGCAGCAGTTTGAACTGAAAATCCAAGCTGCCATTGGTGGAAAAATCATTGCCTCCGAACGCTTGTCAGCGTTGCGTAAAGACGTGCTCGCCAAAATGAGTGGCGGTGATTACACCCGCAAAATGAAGCTCTTGCAGAAACAGAAAAAAGGTAAAGCCCGCATGAAATCGCACGGTAAAATTGATATTCCAAGTGAGGCGTATTTGGCGGTGCTTAAAAGGTAATAGTATCTCAAAAATATGGAGGAACATATTGAACTTTTAGATCATTTTGTTTTTGTAAACTCAAAATTAATCAGTATTAATGAAAACGACTACACTTTCTATTCCTCTAATTTTACTAATCAAAAAGAGGTAATGGATGAATTAAAAAAATTAAATATTTTAGTCGGCGCTAATAACTCTGGAAAAAGTAGGGTTTTGCGAGCGATGTTTGCTCAAAAAGAATTAAAAAACTTAAAAAAACCGATTGAATTTAAAAATCTTTGCTCAGAACTAAAACAACAATTTCAAAAAATTCATCCGGCTAATATTGAAAATACGTTAGTTAAAACAAATAGTTTTTTAGACATTGTTTTAGATCAAAAACCGCCTATTTTTGATGATTTCAATGAAAATAATGAAAAGCTTGATCGTTCTTTTCTAGAAGTTACTGGTTTTTTAAGAATTGATAGAACAAACGATAAAGTTTTTAACAATAGTTTTACGGACGCACTTAATAAATATGTTGATTTCATTCAAAGAAGCCGATTCGCACTGCACAAATTATATATCCCCACCCTAAGGGGAATGCGTCCATTAGGAGAACCAGGTAAAAACGAAAGGCCGGATTTAAATCGTATCAGGACATGCAGAGATTATTTTTCATCAGAAACAACAAGAATTGATAGCACACAAACTGTGTTTACCGGTTTCACAATATTTTCTGAGTTAGAATCAAAATTATTAGGAACACAACAGGATCGCAATTTTGTAAAAGCTTACGAAGATTTTCTTAGTAAAAATTTTTTCGACAACCAGCGAACTACACTTATCCCAAAAAAAGATGGTGAAAATGATGTTGTTTTTATCACATTTAATGAGGATGAAAAAAATGAACGACCACTCTACAGCTTAGGCGATGGTCTTCAGAATATTATCACTATTACTTGGGAGTTATTTTCATGGGCACACAAAAATTCGTCCAAAGAAAATGTTTTTTTGCTGGCCTGTATCGAAGAACCAGAATTATATTTGCACCCTTCGATGCAACGCAAATTATTAAAAATCCTCCTAAATGAAGAAAAATTTAAAAAAATTCAATACGTTGTAACCACTCATTCAAACCACTTTCTTGATTTAGCAAATGACTTTTCAGATAAAGTCTCTATCTATAGCGTCCGACAAGACTCAAGCAATACCAAACACGTAACACCAGAAAATAACACTTCGGAAATAGTTTATAACCTACTTGGAGCACGTCCTTCGTCTTTATTATTAGCCAATAAAACCATC
>JBPOHP010000058.1:0-3325 GCA_052035445.1 Candidatus Magasanikiibacteriota bacterium | reverse complement strand
GCACCATTATCATCAGCACCAGTTGCCTCACGCGCGACTGACGGATCAAGCTCGTCCGGCACAACTACTGGTGGAAATGCGACCACATTCTCTATAGCCCAGGTAACTACCTCTACCATCACCTTGTCCTGGCCAGGGATTTCGAATGCTGACCAGCTCAAACTATACCGATCTACCAGCGGACCAGACTCATTTTTCTTCCCACTAACAACTCTTGCTAATTGGGCAACGTCATATACCGATGCCGGCCTTACTGCCTCAACTACCTACTATTATCGCCTGACGACCATCAAAAATGGTGCTGAATCTGCGCTCAACATCTCTAATCTGGCTACAACGACAACTCGACCATTCACTTATACATCATCACCACTTTCCAGTCTCGTCGCTACTGCTCAATCTGGTTCGAGCATTATCCTTACCTGGAGTTTTGATGGCACACCAGATAATTTTCATATTTTCCGTAATAGCTATGGAACCTACGGTAGTTTTGATAGCCTCACCCTGGTACCAGGTACCGCCCGTACATATGTTGACAACAATCTACAACCAGGCACAACATATTACTATCGCATCACCTCCATTTCTAATCGTACCGAATCACCACTGAGCAACTCTCCCCTCGCGCTTGCTACTGCTACCAACGACACTACCATTCCAAATAACGCTTATTACTGGCTTTACGGCTACCAGACTTATTCCACCAATCCTTCTAACTATCCAACATATTCTACCTACTCATCCACCCCAAGTTATCCATCGTATGTCAGCAATCCAACAGCTACCGCAATTTCTGATACGAAAATCAGATTAACATGGTCATCAAGTGGTCCTGCCGATAGTTTTAACATCTATCAAAGCCCGGACAATCTCACCTATTTTGTAACAGAAAGCGTTAAAGGTTCAATAACGTCATACACAACACCCTATGTACTCCCGGGAAGTCGCTATTGGTACAAAATAACGAGTGTTCGCGGTGGATACGAGTCACCCCTGTCTTCAGCCACCACCATTTCTGCTCTTACTACTAACCAAAACGTACTGGCTAATTCAAATTCAGGGTCTAACATGCAGTCAATTGCAAGCTCAAACGAGAGACTCCTTATTCCATCACGCACCCAAAGTCCTCTCGTCTTCACTTTTATCACCCAACAAGGAAGAGTGCCTCAACAAAACCTTTTGCGTTTCCGCTATCAAGTACGTAATACTGCCACTACCAAAAAAATACTTCTACTCAAAGAAGAAATTATTGCTGAGTATGGTAGTGTCCTAAATACGACTATCGTCTCAAAAACAGTAACCTCAAAAGCGACACTCACCGTTCCTGCCAACCGCTCTCTCCTTAACTATCCTACCGGTCTCTATACCATCAAAATAACCGTGAGCGAGGTTAATGGTAAAACAATTAAATATCTCGGCGAAAACGATTTTCGTTTCCGTATTGTGCCGTAACACCAGTTTCCCTAACAGCCTCTCAAGGCTGTTAGGCCTATAATAGGCCAATTTTAGTATAATAAAATTCAAATATTGACAACTATCATCTAAGAAGGTACGCTGGTATTAACAGCTCAAGAGCTGTTTTAAAAAACCAAAATATTCACTCATTTTCTAATGGTTATGATATGAACGCTCTTAAACAGTACCTCATTAGTTCCTATATCGAAATTCAAAAAGTTACCTGGCCTACCCGAGAACAGACTATCAATTACAGCTTATTAGTTGTAGGACTCTCAGTTGGGCTAGCGATCTTTTTTGCTGCCCTAGATTATACTTTTAACACGGCAGTAACAACGATTATTAGTAAATAATTAAAGTCAACAGTCGACAGTCGACGGTAAATAGCCGGCCCCCCCCAAGCTTGTCAAAAACCCGTTGATGGTTGACCACTGACTATTGACCATTTTTTATGGCAAAACAAGTCTCTCAAGGACGCCGCTGGTATGTACTTCACACCTACAGCGGGTACGAAGATAACGTCAAACACAACCTCGAACAGCGAATCGAATCATTCGACATGCGTGACAAGATTTTTGGTGTCATGGTTCCTAAAGAAAAGAAAATCAAAATCAAAAACGGCAAACGCACCAATATTGAAGAAAAGATTTTCCCTGGGTACGTGCTCGTTGATATGATGGTAACCGATGATTCGTGGTACGTGGTGCGCAACACCCCAAATGTCACTGGTTTCATCGGTTCTGGCACCACCCCAACCCCGATCGATCAAAAAGAGATCGAATCACTTCTCAAACGAGTCAACGCTGGCGAACCTCAGCAAAAAATTGATGTGGAGATCGCTGAAGTAGTACGCATCGTAGATGGTCCCTTTAAAAACTTTGAGGGTAAAGTCAGCGCCGTTGATCATGAGCGTGGACGTATCAAAGTCATGGTTTCCATGTTCGGCCGCGAAACCCCGGTAGAACTTGACGCGTTACAGGTGAAGAAAGTATAGCCAGACTTCAGCCCTCGGACTTCAGACTTCAGCTCTATGAGTTATCGGTTTGAAAATTTGGAAGTTTGGAAACTCTCGAGAATTTTTGCTAACACCATATACAGCGTTACCAAAAAATTTCCAAAAGAAGAAATTTTTGCAATGACGAATCAGATCAGACGAGCCGCCCTTTCCGTTACGCTAAACATAGCCGAAGGATCGGATCGAAAATCAGACGTAGAATTTATTCGTTTCTTACGAATTGCCTACGGTTCATTACAAGAAGTAGTTGCGACCAGCTATGTCGCGCTCGACCAAAACTACTTGACACAAGAGCAATTTACGGGTATTTATGAATCCAGTCATGTGCTCGGGCGTAAGCTCAATGCCTTGATACAATCGTTAAAAAACACAGCCGGTTCTCAGCAATGAGACGCTTCTCGGCTTATATTCTCTAATTTAATAACCGGAAAACGTGACTTACCGAAGTCCGAAGTCCGATTGCTGAAGTCTAAAATATGGCTAAGAAGCTACTCACTCAAATCAAACTTCAAATCGTTGGCGGTGCTGCTAACCCAGCCCCACCAGTTGGTCCAGCACTTGGCCAGCACGGCGTCAACATTCAGGGTTTTTGTAAAGAATTCAACGACAAAACCCAAAACAAAAAAGGTGAAGTCGTGCCCGTCATCATCAGCGTCTACGCTGATCGCAGCTTTGATTTCATCATGAAAACAGCGCCGATGGCTGAGCTCATCAAAAAAGCCGCTAAAATCACCAAAGGTTCTGGTAAACCACTCCAAGAAAAAGTAGGTAAAATTACCAAAGCTCAGATCCGCGAAATTGCTGAAAAGAAAATGCCTGATCTTAACTGCCACACGATTGAAGCTGCTATGAGCA
>JBPOHP010000017.1:0-4968 GCA_052035445.1 Candidatus Magasanikiibacteriota bacterium | reverse complement strand
GGAACCACGTTGGGTAAAATTTTGAGCTATCCCAATGACGCTGCGTATCATTTTTTTATCGGTGATCAAACTAGTTGGACTTCGTATAATTTTCAAGAGAACGTTCCTCTGTTTACCATGAATTCTCAAACACAAGGTAGTGTCTTTGATGAACTTGGTGATCAGTCTAGCGAAGGTTTTCGTTTTACTGCTTATTTTACCTTAAATCGTGATAGCTGTGGTATCTCGTATCAAGGTAACGAAGCGGGCTTAAAAGTGGCCGAAAATATTTTGCCTAATAAATGTGTACCTGTTAATCCTTTTTGTTGCTGTAAACTTGATGGTAGAAATCTCGCTGATTGTCGCCGAGAAGTTGAGGTTGAGTATGACGACCCAACTCATCCGGAAAATCTTAAAGTAGCACCCACTTGTAAAAGTTTGGGGAATTCATACAAACCATTTACTGCTCAAGCACACCCACAATACGCCACGGTTATTAATGAACAGGGTTGTGGAGCGTTTCAAGATACGGTTAACAAAACTCAAAATTTAAAAGACACTATACTTAAACCAAAAGATGCCGATCGACAGGCAGTCAGCGTGGCTGAATTACAAAGTAAGGCAAAAATGCTTAGTTTGACGAAGTTTTCAAGTCCACAACAGGTAATTGGTCAGATGATCAAGATTTTACTGTCGTTCATTGGTTCGCTAGCATTAGCGCTTTATATCGCTGCTGGTAT
Source organism: Candidatus Magasanikiibacteriota bacterium (assembly GCA_052035445.1). Classification (GTDB taxonomy): domain Bacteria; phylum Patescibacteriota; class Patescibacteriia; order Magasanikbacterales; family GWA2-37-8; genus CAZQUL01. The sequence continues at coordinate 4,249 of JBPOHP010000017.1, read as the reverse complement.
TATGTGGATGACCTCGGGTGGTAATGCAGAGAAGATCGATCGGTCTAAGAGTATTTTTGTTTGGACAACGCTTGGTGTAGTCGTTATGCTTGCTAGCTACTTTATTGTCAATTTTGTCTTTACCTTGCTTAATGTTTAGCGATCCGTATGCTGAGTTTTGGAAAAAAAATATTTATAGCAGCCCTGTTTGTAGGTAGTGTGCTATGTAGTGCGAGTGCTGCCTCTGCTCAAAATGTCAGCCAGCCTCAATCAGCTGCAGCCAATCAAAACCTCAAACCCTGCCCAGACGGTCGTGGTAGTTGTACCTTGATACCTAACCCTATTCAAAGTCGTGGTCTCAATATTGTAACGCAAGTGGGTGGGGTCGTCGGCTACGTCCTTCTCCTCATTGGATCTCTTACGCTTCTTATGATTGTGTGGGGTGGTTTTCAATGGCTCACTGCAGCTGGCAATGCCGAAAAAATTGAACAAGGAAGCAAAACAATGTTGTGGGCAGTGCTCGGTGTCTGCGCCGTATTTATTGCATATTTTGCCTTAAATACCTATCTTGACTATTTATCTGGTGTGAAATAACGAAAACTGGTATACTATGTACCATGAGTGTCTTGTAAAGAGTGCGCTCAACGATGAGCAACGCACCAGACGCTTGACAAGTTCATAAAAATAGTGTATAGTAAAACATTTAAAACCTCAGGGACTGAGGTGTGCACAACAGATTGCTATTGCGCGCACCGTGGGCCTTGAAAGTATCCCCACACCTGCTTTAAAACTTTAACTGAAAGGAGGTGAGAATATGAACTCCTTAAAAAAATTCATGACAGCTACGATGATGGCTTTGACGCTCGTTTGCGCCCCAGCCGCCGTTTCGGCTCAGGGTTTGACCCCTGACTCCTTCGGTATCACTCAGCCAGCAGCAGCTGGTTTCAGTGGAACGACGGACATTCGCGTTACGATTGCTCGTATCATCAAAGTTGGTCTTGGTTTCCTCGGTACGATTCTCTTCCTTATCATGTTGTGGGCTGGTTTCCTTTGGATGACCGCCGGTGGTAGTGAAGAAAAAATCGAATCAGCAAAAGGTTGGCTCAGTGGTGCAGTGATCGGTTTGATCATCATCCTCGCTGCTTACGGTCTTACGACCTTCGTAATCACGCAGCTTGTCAACGCTACGAACGGTACAACCACAACTGGTGGTATCTAAAATTCGTAGGTTTGGCTCAAGGGGGTTGTTTTCTACGACCCCCTTGTACGCCAAAAAACAGTGTTGTAATGAATCAATCGGTGTAGTATATAGGCTGATTCATTACCACGGTGTTTTCTTCTATATTTTATTCCACGGCCATGAAAACTTTCTCTCGATCGCTCTTCGCTGCCGTCATTGGGGCAGTAATCGTGCTTGGATTAACCACTAACGCCTTTGCGCAGCGCCGGGATTTTGGCCTGAAACAAACGGTGGCTGCGACCGGCAATTTGTTGCCCGAATCTATTGGTGGGGCAAAGACGGTACCCGAACTTGTAGGAACAGTAGTCGCCTCAGTACTTGGTTTTCTTGGGGTTATTTTTTTTCTGATTATTTTTTACGCCGGGTTGGTATGGATGACTGCTCAAGGCGCTGAAGAAAAAATCGAGCGATCCAAAGAAATGATTTCAGCAGCTGTCGTCGGTCTCGTGATCGTGCTTGCGGCGTACGCCTTTACTCAATTTGTATTTGATCAGTTAGCGCAGAGTAAGGCAAGCTCTACATCATCTGCAGCCGCGGATACTGATTCTGGGGTGGTAACTAATGCCAATACTGGTAGTGGAACTAATCCGGCATCAGCTTATTGTGAAGCTTTTACCGACGAACAAACGTGCGCAGCTAATTTTTCAACAGCCAACTGTTATTGGTCAGGAACAAGTGCGAATAGCGGCCAATGTCGTCTTCTTCAATAATCTTTCATTATGCGTTTCTTTCAATCTTTTCTTTTGAGTCTTGGTCTTTTCGCAGTCATTTTGTTTTCTTCGCCTACAATTGTTCACGCCCAACTCGATAAAGCGATGCAGAATTTAAATAGTGCCGTGGGTGTAGATGCTAAAGTTAAAACCGGTTTGTCTGGTGATTTGGCTGGAACAGTTGGTACGGTCGTCAAAGGTATTCTTGGCTTAACGGGTACTATTTTTCTGCTTCTCACCGTTTATGCTGGCATCCTCTGGATGACGGCTCAAGGCTCCGAAGAACAGATTAAAAAAGCGACTGATATTATCAAAGCGTGTACGATTGGTTTGATAATTACGCTTTCCGCGTATTCAATTACGTATTTTGTTACTAATCGTGTCAGCAAATCGGCTGCGCCTGCAAGCAGCACTGTCGCTAAATAATTTTTGTATACGGTGGTATGTTTTTTCTCAAAAAAATTAGTTTTATACTCCCGCTACTTCTCTCGTTGTTTGTATTGGGGGGCGCATCAATTGTGAGTGCTCAGCCAGATATCAACTCATTGACCGAACAGGTAGGTACGGCAAGTGGTTTTGATGTTAAGCAGGTTACCGAAACCACACTTTCTGAGACGATTGGTCGTATTATCCGTATCGCCTTGTCACTTATTGGTACCGGGTTTTTTGCGCTCACCATTTATGCAGGTTTTCTATGGATGACTGCTCAGGGAAGTGATGAACAGGTAGAGAAAGCGATGGGTATTATCAAAACCGCGACTGTCGGCTTGCTGGTCACGCTTGCGGCCTACGGCTTAACGGTCTATATCGTCGGCGCGATCGCTCTTACCTCGGGCAAACCTTCAACGGGCACTGTGGGAACGGATTATGGCAATGGTGGATTCTGGTCGAGTTTTGGTAAAACGTGTACCGGTAAAGATTCGTGGTGGAAATGTGTATTTTAGAAATTTAGAGCATGCCGATGTGGCTCGCTCTAGTACGTATGTTTTTTCTGTATGATTCGTTTTTTTGAAAAAAAACAGTTTATAGGACTTGTGGTAGCAAGTGTTATGGGGGTGTTCGTGCCGCTGAGTTTTGCGGTTGCTCAAGATACTAGTGTTGCCACAGATATCGGCGCGCAATTACAAGCTGCCGGGGGTGAGCGTGGGGCAGGGCTTGGTGATCCGACAGATCCGAGAGTTACCGCGATGCTTATTATTCGTCGATCGCTCCAGTTTATATCAATCATCGTATTTTGTTACATGCTGTATGCTGGTTTTCGCTGGATGACCGCTGGTGGTAATGAAGAACAGATAGGTGAAGCTAAACAAACTATTCGAAATTGTGTTATTGGTTTAATAGTGATTACCTCAGCCTATTCTTTGACGTATTTTGCGATCACGTTGGCGCTTGGAGCGCCAGCTAGTCCTGGGGTTAATTTATTACTTTTTTAGGAGGCATCTTTCGTTAGTAGTAGTAAAAATCTCTTACCAGGCGGTAGGAGATTTTTTATGCGCAGATAATGTGTTGAGGGATCGGTAGGGTAGGTGGGCGTTTTAAGTGATGTGAACCGTTTAACGTTGAACGAACAAGTTCGGCAGCATGATGATCGTCTGTGGCGAGAAAGCCGTATCCATGGCGAGTTATAAAATCAGCATTGTACGTTTCTTGTCCAGGTGATGGTGGGGTTAAAATCAAGGGTTTTTTGAGCCAGAGTGCTTCGCTGATAGTTAGGCCACCAGGTTTGGTAACTATGCAACTGGCAGAGCTCATAAGTGTAGCCATTTCGTCGATAAATTCGAGTGCGGTAAAAGCGTGGTGGGTGCTGGATAACTTTTTAAGTTCTGAGTACAAGGTGCTATTTTTTCCAGCTACTGCGATTACCTCGTATGAGCCGGCATCTTGTAGTAATTTGGTAACAATAGGTACAGTGTTAGCATATCCTTTACCCCCTGCCAATACCAGCACGGTAGGTATTTTTGAAGATGGCTCTGCAAAATTTTGATAAAATGATGGGTGAATAGGGATACCGCTGATTTTACATGTTTGGTGTAAAGGACTCAAACGTTCTGCGGTAGTGGTGTCCGGTACAAAAAGATTTCGAATACCAGGACCAACCCAAATTCGATTGGTATAGTAGTCGGTAACCACCACATCAAGCGGGCAATCCAAGGTAGTTTTTTGTAAAAGATAGGGAATCAGAAAATGGGTGGCGATAATCCGGTCTGGTTTGAAGCTGGCGATACGTTTGATAAGGTGGTGAGTACTTTGTGTTAAAAATCGCGTCAAAAATGAAGCGATACGACAGCCAAACGGTGTGTCAGTACTTCGAAATATAAAA
>JBPOHP010000190.1:0-9544 GCA_052035445.1 Candidatus Magasanikiibacteriota bacterium | reverse complement strand
GATGAACTCAAGCCCTTTCTCGAGCCTGCACAATACAAGCTCTACAATCTTATTTGGCGCCGGGCCGTTGCAACGCAAATGGTTGATGCTGAGTTGTTAAGCACCTCAATCGACATTGAAAGTTCTACGAGCCATACCTTCCACGCGACTGGTCAGACCATGGTGTTTGATGGTTTTTTGAAGCTCTTCCCTGAGAAAACCAAAGAAAATGCTCTGCCTAAAGTAGTAGAGGGTGAAAAAGTTTTGTGCCAAAGCCTCACGCCCGAGCAGCACTTCACCGAACCACCTGCTCGCTACTCTGATGCTACCCTCATTAAGGTGCTCGAAGAATACGGCATTGGCCGCCCTTCAACGTACGCCCCGACGATGGCCACGATCGAAGATCGCGGTTATGTGCAGCGCGATGAAAAAAAGAAGTTTTTTCCGCTTGATATCGCGTATATCGTGAATGATTTGCTGGTCGAGCATTTTCCGCAGATCGTTGATTTTCAGTTTACCGCTACCATGGAGCAAAATCTCGATGACATTGCCGAAGGCACCAAAGATTGGCAGCCGGTCATCTCAACATTTTATCATCCGTTCAAAGAAAATTTGGATGCTAAAGAAGAAACGATTAGTAAAAAAGCACTCACCGAAGAAACGACTGATGAAGTGTGTCCAAAATGCGGCAAACCGATGGTAATTAAAGTCGGACGTTTCGGCAAGTTTTTGGCTTGTACGGGGTACCCCGAGTGCAAAACCACCAAACCGTTCGGCGAAGAAGCCAAAGAACAACTTCCGCCTGAGCTTTCTAACGAAAAATGTGAAAAATGCGGCAAACCGATGGTGGTTAAGCGCGGCCGATTTGGCTCATTCCTTGGCTGTTCAGGTTATCCCGAATGCAAAAATCTGAAAGCCATTGAAAAGAAGATTGGCGTGCCCTGCCCCAAATGCAAACAGGGTGAGCTCGTCCAGAAGAAAAGCAAGCGCGGCAAGCTCTTTTTTAGCTGTAACCGTTATCCGGACTGCGACGCGGCGTATTGGGAAAAACCTACCGGTGAAGCTTGTCCAAAATGCAAAGAACTGCTGGTATTTGCCGCCAAAGGCATGGTAAAATGCAGTAGTAAAGAATGTGATTATAAACGCGAGGTGGAAGAAACCATCTTGCCTAACGCCTAGTATATGTACGACGATGACAAAAAGAAAAAAGATAGCTCATCATTTATTCACTGGAATGATGAAAAAAAAGATCAAGATATTATTGATGATGCTATGCGCATGATTGATCGTCAGTTAAAGGAAGATAAATAGTAAGTGTCTGTGAAAGATATAGTGAGTTATGCAGTTGTAAGCCGCGGCGTGGATATGATGTCAGGCTTGTTTCTGTTTAGAAATAAAAAAATAGTGAAATATGGAGTATGGGAATGAAAAACTGTTGTAAAAAAATACCCCACGATATTCGTGAGGTGTTTAGGTGTAGGCATTACGCGATGTAACCTTAAATGCCAAAGGTGATATTAAGGGATCGGAATGCCTACAAAGGCAGTATAAATGGTTCTGAGTGATTGTGCAACTAGGTTTTGTAGTAGTAAACAGTATTTGTTTCCATCTAAACTGTACTAATTCACTTATTTTAAGAAATTACTGTATGTCTCGTTTTGAGAGCGGTGGTGAATATACCGGGTCTTCAGTTGAAGACGAGAGAAAATCGTCGGCAAAAACCATCAAATCCCGTTTTGGCCTCCCTAAAGGATGGAACACAGAACTCTACCATAAGTTTATTGCTATGCGTGACGATGACGATGCTCGTGAATTTGAGCGCGAGATTGACGCGCTGCATACTGAAGGCGTAGAAATTGATGACCTCTCCTCTCGGGAGATATGGGAGAAGAAAAAAATTTTTTTTGATACCATGGCTGCAGAATATGAAGCGGTCATCAGCGAATTGGATGCCCTTCGTGTGGAATTGAATAATTTGGATTCCTTGCCTGTTGTGCAAGAATTAAAAAAAATTAATTCCGCAGCAGATCTTGAACGATCTGAAGCAGATTTTGACCTACCCTCTTTCAGTAAGAGTGAACATAATTTGCGTACGAGTATAGATGCAATTAAAACTGACAAAGAAAATTGTTCTAGACAGTTAATTGCGTTAGAAACGGCTAAGCCAGGGTTTGTCACACAATTATTTCGTCGAAAAAAATTAGAGGAATGGCGTGCTGAACATGCTTCGCTGACTCATAAAATAGCTGGTTTACATAGATTACTCGATGAAAAAAATAAAGATCTACAAAATATACAAACCAGCATTAAAGCCGTACAGGAGAGAATTAAAGAAATTCGTGCTGATCAAACGAGACAAGAAAATGACGTGCGTTCAAAACCAAATTTTACGGATTATAAAAAAAGATATGAGGATTTGGAGGATAAAATTGCTCAACGAAAGCGAGAAGTTTTTGGTGAGGAGCATGAAGAAGACTATATTGGATTTATCAATACTGCCGAGTGGTTGCAAAAACATTTTGACATGGATCAACCTCGGTGGTTTGATGCTATATCTCCACCGCATTTCCAATCTACCGATCGAGAAGAGAGTGTGCGAGAAATTTTGCAAAGAATGATTGCAAAAAAAATATGAGTGTATCCATCTAATCTGTATGTCTAGGTTGCTATGGATATTCGTGTGTGTGCAACAGATAGTGAGTGGGACCAGTGGGTAACACAGCTTATCTCATGTCCTTCAGTTACAAACACTAGTGCATGGTGTAGTCTTTTGCATGAAGAAGGACACAACCTTGTTCGCTATGGAATTTTTTTAAACCAAAAAATTGTTGGAGTTTTCGTATGTTTAGAACAGCGTTTCTTCGGTATACGGTTTGCCTACAGCCCCCGTTCACCACTCATTGCGACATCTGGAGATGTCGGTGCGGTTACGAGTGCAATTCAATATTTTTTACGCACTTCTCGTTATGCATGGTGGAGATGTGAGCCGTCAGCGGTTCCTCCTGCGCGGAAAGGGTGGCGACGCGTAAAAGCTGTCCAACCGCCTGCAACACTGTTGCTTGATCTGCGTCAATCGATTGATGACCTGCTGGGAAGTATGCACCACAAAACGCGTTATAATATCCGTCTTGCCGAACGAAAAGGATTGCGCGTTCAGTATGGAAAAAATTTGGATATTTTTTGGTATCTGAGCAAAGAGACTGGTGAGCGCGACGGGTTCAGACTTCATCCGCGCTCTCACTATGAGGCAGTGCTAATGTCTCCTGCTTCAGAACAGATAACTGTCTATCAGGGTGAAAAGGCGGTTGCGAGCGCAATCTGTTTTTGTGCGCACGGAGTGTATACATACTTATTTGGTGCTTCATCGTATGAAGCTCGATCCTTGATGGCGCCCTATTTGGTGCAGTGGTCAGCAATAAAACGTGCGTATGAGCTCAAAGCTCAGTGGTACGATTTTTATGGTGTAGCACCAACAAAAAAAATGCCTGAGGCAACTGTGGTTGTTTCGTCTTTAGAGTATACGTATGACGAACAGGCGCGAGAGGCTGGGTATACTCGATTTAAAGTAGGTTTTGGTGGCAATATTGTACTTACGCCTGGAACTTGGGATGTGGTTTTTCGTCCAGTTTTATATCGTTGGTACATGATAATAAAACGTGCCCGCTCACTTTTTTTGTCGGGTAAGAGTGTTGCAGAAAAAATTTACTATCGTGGTAGATAATCTGCATGCACTTCAGCACTTTTTGAGTAACGAAAGTTACCAGCTCCCCCCGCCACCACCGCCAAAACCGCTTCCGGCCGATCCGCCACTGTGAGAACTTGATGATGGCATGCTTATCATGCTTTTGGTAACCGTACCAGTAAACCCTTCGAGATGTGAGACAAAAAGAATGGGTGAAAATCTATTGGTTGACACGCCTTCATACCACGAAGGCTGGGAGAGGCTCATATCGGCAAAGTGCGCGGTCCATTCACGTTCTACCCCCAGTGCAAGAGCAAATGGTAGAAAAGTTTCGAATTGTTCCGGTTTCTTTTTGGGTGCGTTGAAAAATTTTAGACGAGCTTCTTCGGTAACTGATAGAAACAGTTTGAAACCTTTTATCTTTTCTATCATCCTCGCTCCATCTTGGGTAATTTGAGGCATTACTTGGCCAGTGAGAGCGATAATGGCACCGTTAATTATCATAATGAAAAATGCTACCACACTCAATATGCTATCAGAGTAAATGGTGTTGGAGAAAATAATTCCACCACCAATACCGATAAATACACCCGCAACTAGAAACGCGGTACGTACAAGTTCGGGATGGACTACGAATAATCCCTTTTTGACAAGTGTGTGATACGTAGTATTTTTTACCTTTGCAATTGCGCGAGCGATAGTAGTATCTGGTTTTGGTAAGTACACACTCCCTTTGCTAAAAATAAGATCAAACAATTCCTGTTCTTCAGGAGTAGTAATATCTGGTTTGTCAGTTTTTTTAACGAGCTCAAAAGCAAGTTTTTTACCCGGAACTTCGCGAATAGAGATAAAGTTGTTTACTGCCCACGTAAGAAAAAGGGCGGCGATATCACAGTCGTCAATGCGCTGGTCAATCATGGTGCCAACCTCAAGAGCGCTCAGCTGCGCGGGCGCTTCATATTCGGCGATGATAGTGCCACGCCCCTGGGCATCTTTACCCCATATTCTCCAGATCAGCCAGCAGATACATCCTACAAAAAAAGGCGAAAATAAGAGAAGGTTGTCTTCAAAAAACCATAATGCTTGACGCAGTTGAGATCGTTCGTTTAACAGTGATCGAGGTACCCGTACGAGTATCGTAAGCGCTTCTCCTGGTTCGAGTGCTCGGCTTGGTTTTAATACTATCTGTGATCCAGTTCGGCTCACAAGTTCGCATGAGCTCGTACTATTTTTTTGTCCAAAAAAACATTCTAGGTGTGCGGCTGAGGCACTGTTTGAGGGAAGGTGGAGAGTGATCGAGGATGAACTAATAGGAACTTTCCAGTCAGTTCCAATCACGTTCCAGTTCAGTTCTGCACTATTTCCATCACGCTGTACTGCACGTTCGATCGTGTAAGAGAGGGAGTAGGAATGGGTACCGGTGACCGTAGTGCGAGGGTCGCCAATAGTCACAAGAAGGTTATTGCCAGAATTTTTTTTGGTAAAAGGTGTTGGTCTTTCATCTATTTCAATGTTCGTAATGGTGGGGCGTAGACTGTAGATACTAAGCCATGGCCCTTGGTAGCGTATGGGGATTCTACGGAAAATACCGTGACGCTCATTAGTGCCAAAATTATAAGTAATGGTTTCGCGCACATAGAGGTGGGCATCTCGATCAAGTGTGATGTTTGTATGGTATGAAGAAATGTGTTCTGTATCATCTGCGCGAACGGGAGTAAGCACTGATAATGATGAGCAGAAAAAAAACGTAAAAACAATCAATAACTGTCCACGTAAAAAGCGTTTCATACGAATAATTATGTGCTGAAAAATACCACAATTTGATTAAGCGTGCGGTACTTGGGAAACCTGGCCATATTCTTGGGCCTCTCGTTTTCGGTCTGCATCTACCAGTTGAAGAATGAGTTCGCGTAGTTTGTTGGGAGAGCGGACATTGACCAAATGGAACTTGGTAATGGTGCCCGCATTTTGGATGATGAGGTTACCAAAGTTAAAAAAAGTGGGCAAAAATCCTTTGATTTCAGTAGTGATGTCTTGCACTTGAGCTAAATTCATCTCAGAAACTGTGCGTGCGAATAAACCATGCTGGTCAACGTCGAGAAGACGATCGTTAGTGATAATTAAAAGATCGAGGTAAAAACTGGTAAAAGACGAATAGAAGAAAATAACTATGCTTAAATAGTAGATACTGCCCGCAAGCGTAACGATTGCCAAAACACCAGGATCTTCAAATGGATTTTCAATGGCATTGGTTACAAGCCAGTGTAAACCGAGTGGTAAGAAAGCAAGAAGTAAAAAGAAAAGAACTGTTGGCACAAACGTGATAGGATGCCGTCGGACGTTAAGAATGATCTTTTCAAATGATTTTTGGTGGATAAATTGAGAAATTTGCATACGAACGTTACTTAACTATACCTTGTGAAAGAGTTGATCCGAGGGAGGAGAAATCAATTGCAAGTGGTTGGCTTAAATCTACTGTAGAGAGTAATTCTCCGGTAATTTCAAAAATCATAAGTGAGGCAGCAATAAGCGCGAAAGTCAAAATCATCACGGGTTTGGTAAATGTTCCTGTGCCGATAAGGTGAAGCAAATTAACAATAAAAAAGAAGGCAAAAATGCCTAAATAAATGACATATACGAAGAGAAAGATTTGAAGAGGTATTTCGATCATAGAAACAAAAGTCCTAAATCAAATGCGCGTTCAATTGGTTTGCTAAACCAAGATGATAATACGCGGCTGGTGTAGCTTTACGGCCGCGAGGGGTGCGTTCTAAAAAGCCGATTTGTAAGAGGTATGGTTCGTAGACGGTCTCGATCGTGTCTGTTTCTTCAGCGATGGCCGCGGCGAGCGTGTTGACGCCTGAGGGGCCGCCATTAAATTTCTCGATGAGGGTTCTAAGGAGTAGACGATCAATATCATCGAGCCCCATCGCATCGATGGCGAGCAAATCCAATCCCTTTTCAGCTATAGCTACTGATAGTGTACCACCTCCTTCAATTTCCGCAACATCCCGGAGGCGTTTCAGGAGACGGTTGGCGATGCGGGGTGTTCGGCGCGAACGCTCGGCAATAAGCCCTACAGCGTTTTTTTCGAGGATTGTGCCAAGTTTGGTGGCATTACGTTCAATAATTTTGCCAATGTCAGCGGTTTCATAAAAATTAAGGTGGTAGGTATGGCCAAAACGATCGCGAAGTGGTGCTGAAAGAAGGCTGAGTTTGGTGGTCGCGCCAATGAGGGTGAATCGGTTGAGGGGGAGGCGCATGGTGCGGGCCGAAGGGCCTTTACCAATCACGATGTCGAGCATGAAATCTTCAAGCGCCGGGTAGAGCACTTCCTCGATATTTTTGTTAATACGGTGGATTTCGTCGACGAACAAAATGTCACCCTGTTGCAGGTTGGATAAAATAGCGGCGAGGTCGCCCACTTTTTCGAGTGCTGGGCCGGAAGTTACGCGAACTTGCGAGTTCATCTCATGGCCAATGATGTGAGAAAGTGTGGTTTTACCGAGCCCGGGATTGCCATAGAGTAAAATATGTTCAAGTGGTTCGGCGCGTTTTTTGGCAGCTTCAATAGCTATGATAAGTGTTTTTTTAAGCTGTTCTTGGCCAATAAAATCAATTAACTGTTGTGGGCGTAGCGCGGTATCAACCCGTTCTTCTTCGGGGGCCACGACTGGTTCGACAAGACGTTCGTCTGTTGATGTATCCATATTTTTTTAAGAGTAAGTGTAGAATGATTATACCGTATATAGTGCTACTGTCGAGTGAAACAAAAAGCACCGCCTAACTAGAGGGGGTGCACTTAAACAACTGCGTTTTTGCGCCACGCTGGATAATTTCAAAGAGCGAGATTTTGCCGAGGCCCCGCTGACTATTTTCGAGAGCATACCGGCTCACAACTTCCGCAATTTGTTCAGCGGTAAGGTTGATACGATCTGGGCTTGGAAGTTCGAGAATAACCGCTGTTGATCGAAGGGGGAAAATAGAGCGAACGATACTCTGAAACTCCGAGAACGCTCCCTCGAAGTATTCAAGTGACCGTACTCCATCAAGACAGACCATTCCGGCATATTCTTTATGGTCGTGTACAACACCACCAAGTGGTGTGTTGTGAGCTAAGGCTAGAAGCTCAAGTGCAGGTGCGCTTTTTGCGATAAGACCATCACTACGGTGAGGGTTGTGCGGGTCAATAAGGAATGCCTTGACCAGCAACGGATCTCTGTTTGGAAAGGGAGGGCTTTTCCGCATGGCCTGGCACTCCTTATGGGAGAGGAAAGAGTTTAGTTTACGGTAATTAAGATTGGGGATTCTGTCAAGATATCTCCGGATAAATATCAAAAAACCACTTTATTTTCTATAGAGTACTTAGTTAATATGTGCCCAGAGAGAGAATCGAACTCTCATGACCGTGAGGTCGCGGGATTTTGAGTCCCGTGCGTCTACCAATTCCGCCATCTGGGCTTGTTGAAAGTCCCGAGTACAGAGTACAAAGTCCTAAGTACGGAGTCCTAAGTTCTTATGCTGAGTCTTAGCTTGCTTGATAATGCTATTAAATTTTATATTTTTTGTCAATCATGATAGACTTATTCATAGCTTGGTGCGATATTGTGTTGATTTTTCTGTATGAGCGTCACGTGCTTTGAAGAAATAATTGCTTGGCAAAAAGCAAAAGTACTAACAGTGTTTCTGTACCATGTGCTTGGCCAGAACAAAGATTTCAGTTTTAAGGATCAATGTTGCAGGGCAGCAATTTCCATTATGAATAATATTGCGGAAGGTTTTGAAAGAAATGCTGACAAAGAATTTCGCTATTTTTTGTCTATTGCCAGAGGTTCCTGTGCTGAAGTTAGGTCAATGCTCTACCTAGCTCAAGAATTGCAATATATTACACCGGCAGATTTCGATAAAGCCCATACTTTGGCACGAGAAATTTCACGTCTACTCACTGCTTTTATAAGGACATTGCGTTCAAGCACTCCAAAAACATGAAGCTTCGGACTTTGAACTTTGGACTCCGGACTCTTATTATCTATGATTATATCTGTTGTCAATCAAAAAGGCGGTGTCGGTAAAACCACGACGGCCGTAAATCTCGCTGCAGCGCTTGCGGAAGCGGGTAAATTTGTGCTCCTTGTTGACCTTGATCCGCAGGGGAATGCTACCTCTGGTCTGGGGCTCTTGGTAGATGAATCGACGCGCGGGTTGTATCATGCGCTCGTGGGGGCAGAAATGTTGCCAAAAGCTGTTTTTAACACCAAACATGATGGTCTGCGGGTGATACCGGCTACGCCTGATTTAGCAGGTGCGAATGTGGAACTCGTCTCGGTAGAAGGTCGAGAGAAAAAATTATCTGATCTTCTGCTCGAAGTGCGGTATGCGTATGATTACATTATTATTGATTGTCCACCGTCCCTGGGCATTTTGACCATCAATGGGCTCGTTGCTGCCGATCAAGTGCTGATTCCCGTGCAGGCTGAGTACTATGCGCTTGAAGGGCTCGGCCAACTTCTCAAAACTATTACCACGGTTCAAGAAACAATTAAGCCTGAGCTTGGTATTTTAGGCGCGGTGGTTACGATGTATGATGGTCGCAATCGGTTGTCAGACGAAGTGCTCAAAGAACTGAGAACGCATTTTCCAAGCACGGTTTTTGATACGATGGTGCCACGTACCGTGCGTCTGGCAGAAGCGCCGAGCTTTGGCAAATCCATTTTTCATTACGAACCGGGCGGTAAAGGCGCGCGTGCCTACCATGGTTTAGCGACCGAAATCGTAACCAAAGTTAATCAAATAATAAAGTCCGAAGTACCGAGTCCTTAGTACTGAGTCTTGTTTCTTATGTAAACAGTCCTGAGTCGGCTAAGGTATAATGTGTACTTTGTA
>JBPOHP010000150.1:0-4766 GCA_052035445.1 Candidatus Magasanikiibacteriota bacterium | reverse complement strand
TTATCGCATTTTGATTTTTCGCAGGTAATGGATACGATACGCCACGTCCTACCAGTTGACGAATATCGCTGTACAGACCTCGTTCCGCCTTGTTAAAACGCAAGCACATCTCATCCAGAGCGGCATTAACGGCCGCTCGTTCTTGGGTGGAGCTGTAGATAAGTTGCGCTTTAACAGTATGTTTCATACGATGATTTTATATAAAAAGAAAGATCATGTCAATGGTATATTGGCCATTTTTTTATTCCGATGGCTGCGTTTACCGTACAATTTTGCACAAAAGACCGTCATCAATTCAATGACATCATGTGTCAAGGTTTCTTCAAACGACAATGTCTTCTCTTCTAATATCACCACTTTAACATGGTAAAAGTCACATAATTGAAAGACAAGATCACTTCACTGCCAAACCGCAATAAACGGTCTTTGTGATTCAAAATCAACGTTTCGACTTGGTGAGTCAAGATCAGTGTCATTAATTGTTTTAATCCAGGCTTTTTATCATTTAATCCGGATCCTAAATCGGAGATCAGTTGCACATTTTCAAGTAAATGGTCCTTCGCATAGGAAAGAAGTCGATTCTCTTGTGTGATGAGATCTTTTTTCTGGTCATGAGAGGAAACGCGTGCATATAAAATGGTTTTTCGTCTCTCGGGGATTTCGATTCGTTGACGGCTGGTATTTAAATGAAACCGTCGATGTCGTCCTTCCGTTCGGAAGGACTCGGTCATGGTACCATTGTTTATCCACGGCTTGCCGATGGATAAACAATGGTACCCAATAAGTCACACACCTTTCCTATGCCAATATAAGTCATATATCATCCTTTTTAAATACAAATGATTATATATGAATAGATTTTTTATGGGCTGTTAAGTACCCCCATTTACTTATTAAATCCATATTAAATCCATTGACATTTTAGACAATTTAACACATTCTTTTTTTAAAAGAAAACATTAATAAAGTCAAATAAAGGAGTTGGAATTATTATTAATTAAATCTTAAATTTTTTGATTTGTTTTATAGTAAGGCTATAGTAGCTTTCATTTTTTCCAGGCCATGTTTTACCATTTTGTTTAGCAAATTCTATAAATTGTTTTCCTAAAATAGCTGCTTCGGCTATTTTGTTTTGGCTGTTTAGTGGAATAATATATCCTGATGTGAATACTATTTTTCCGAAATTATTTAATATTTTCGAAATATTGATTTTATGTGGCAGGCATTTACCGCCAATCATTTGTGGTATGATTATTACATCAACATCATTAATTTTATGGAAACCTTGTTTTCGACCATACGCATACCAGCTATCATACTTTTCTGTTTTTCCTTTATCTCTGGCTAAAAGTTTTTCCTTAACCAAACAAAGATAATTGTATGCTAATGGATATTTTTCTTTTAGGTCTGATTCTTTAATCATTGTTTTATCATCATTGTATGGATATATCATAAAATCTATATTTTCCATATCTTTTGATGACTTAATCTTTGTTAATTTCAGATACGGAACAATCATTTCTTTTTCAATTTCATACAAAACCGAGTCATGGTTTGCATAAAATTTATTATCAGGTCCTTTTTTTACGATATAAACGCTATCGCAAAGAGTTGCGATACCTGATAAAACTGTATTAATTAAGCCATCCTGATTATTTGTTTCTTTGAATAAATCTGATTTTTTTAAGACTGCTGTAGAATCTAATGTATTACCATAAATAACTTCGTCACAACTACTTGATTTTTCTGTTTTAAAGATGCATGTATATACATTAGCATCTTTAAATATTTTTTTCTCTTTAAAGTCAATTAATAATGTTAATTTATTAATTAAATTATTTTTTAATACTATGCCGCTCTTGCTTGTGAGAAAGCTATTTGGCGTGATAAATACTAATCTATCCGCAGATAATGAGTATTTTTCAATAAATGCAAAGTAAATATCGATGGTGCCTTTATTGCATGATTTGTATTTTTCTTTTAAATATTTTAAATATTCCGAACTTAAATTTTTTGCTCTAATATAAGGTGGATTACCTATGCATAAATTAAATTTTTTTTCATTTTCGAACGTCAAACCATCATGACAGTAAAGATTTGTGAAATCACTTGTGTTTAATGATAACTTAAAATGTTTTAAGAAATATGCAGTTAAAATGTCTTTTAATTCCGCAATTGTATTTTGTGCAACATCAACACCGACTACCTTGTTTTTGAACCAAATATAAAGATCATTACCGGATAGATTGTATTTTTCATGAATATAATAAAGAAGACCAATCAAAAATATACCATGCCCACAAGAAGGTTCAATGATATTCATTTCTAATGTTGGTTCAGCAATATGGACCATTTTTTTAACAATATGCCATGGCGTATAAATAACACCATCACCTTTTACAGATTTTATCTGTAATGAATCAAGTTTGATAATCAAATCAGATTCATGTATTTGGTTGGCGAAATATTCGTCAAATATTTGTTTTTTATTGTTCATGGTTTATATCTTTTTTATTAATTATAGAGTAAAGATATAAATAGTCAATATATCATATCAATAATTTGTAAAATCCAAATCGTTGATTATATATTGATAGGAACCATCATTGTATTGATATTTAGTTTTAGACATGATTACTATATGCTTACTGGTTATATAATAGTATTCAATAGGATTCCCCCATTTGTTATGTAAATCATTGCAATCTAATGGTATTGTTTCAAAATTATAAATACCGGAACATGTTTTATAGGCGGAGTTATTATTCACAACGCTGTTTAATGTGATTGAATCTCCCGGTGAAATGGTTGATGTATCATATTTTGTAATTGGAAATTTTTGGTTTGCTGAATAGTATTCAGCAAACTTACTTAATAACCACTGTTGTTTTAGACGTTCATTTGATATTTGATCTAGATAATCGCTACGTGTTTCTATTTTAGACCATTTTACGGTATTGTTGCCACACCAGTTTGATGCCGTCTGAACTGTTCCAGCCCCACAGGTATTGTTTGTCCAAAATGTAGAATTTGCTAAATTTCCTATAATATCTGTGGCAATAACAAGTCTATTGTATGTAGGGAGATATCCAGATTGTGTTATCGTTCCTGATTGAAGTTGAATATATTCACTTAATGGTTTTAAATATTCGTACCCTTGATATGTATATACGTCTGACAATGTAGACGGTATATTATTTGTTTCATCTATATATTTTTCAATACCAGCTTTTACTTCAGCTACATTGAAAAATTCTATTTGAGATGTGTACGCCGAGTTTAAAAAGGTTATGTTTGTTACAACTGATGTAACAAGGACAGATAGTAGTGCGGCCATTCCGGCAAAAAATAATATAAACATATATTGATAATATCATTATCAATCAGGCATATCAAAGAAAAAAGCGGAGACGTTCTCTGCTTTTTTTGATGTTTTTGATGATTACAATTGTTTACTAAATGTTAGATCCGAGCCTGAACCTGTGTCTACGGTCCATGCTACTGGACCAGCACTACCAGGCGTTGCTAGATTTAATGTGCTTGGACTATAGCGCTGAACAATATTTAAAGCAACGTTACTTTTAACGGCAGCAAGAGTTATTGTATTTGCAACGCCTGCACCACCACCACCAAATGTGACTGTATATCCGAGCAATTTCCAGCCTGAGCTATTAACTGCCGCTTCTGATAATGGTGATATTTTTGAGTTTAGGTAACAGGTTTGATATGCAGCAGCAACGTTCGAATAACCACCATAAATAACATCTACCATTGTTTTGAGAGATGCGGTATTTGGAACTGGGTTACCTGTATACGCAGTGGTTGTTTGGCATTTAGCACTTAAAACTGCAATATTAGTAAATGATTTTTGTACCTGTGTAACAATGTTAGTACCGTTTGATTCGTCCAGCCCCCCCATGATATATGGTGCTACGATTGTGACGAGAATACCGAGTAATGTAACCACAATTGCAACTTCTAGTAACGAGAATCCCTTTTGAATCATTTGTTTGGTTTTTTTTAAAACTTTTATCATTTGTATCTCCGTTTTATTTTTGTTGTATAACATTTTTATCATAAGTTATTATTTACATATATATATCAATTATATTATAGATATTGATATAAACTGGTTTATTAATAATTTAAAATAATATATTATTACCTGGAATTGTATGGTCCGGGTTATTGGCTGCACTACCTGTAGATGGTGTGTTGTGTATACGTAATGCGGCATAATGTGGCGGAGCATTTGCAGTTTTAGTACCATTTACATCATAATCACGGCAATATTCTATGATACCACCGTTTACAACAACATATCCAAATCTATTCATAGATGAGAATACGACTTACTGTACGGTACCAGTAAGATGATACGTCTTAGCCCAATATTCCGGGGTGGCTTTTATCAGGTCGTTAAGACCTGACCAATACGCATCATTCTGTTTACGACTCTTTATACATCCCTCTACTATCCTATTCCCCACGGGTAAGGTAAGTAGACTTGCTGCATCTTTAGTACGACATTGTGGACTGATCGGTTTTTCTAAAAAAGCCAATTGCCGATTCTGTTGAAAAAATCCCCGTCGAGCAATGACCATACTCGCGGCTTGATGGCTCGTGAGCCTGAAACGGGGATAGTACTTGATTTTGCCAATCACACTGGTATAGGCAGGATCCACCGTGATCAACGACAGACCTTTATCAAAACACCGTGACTGGATCAAGGTCCTCATCTGTTTATAAGCAAAACTGCTAATCAT
>JBPOHP010000020.1:0-5678 GCA_052035445.1 Candidatus Magasanikiibacteriota bacterium | reverse complement strand
AACGGGATACTATTACTACCTGTGCGGGCAACCATAAGGTAATTTTTTACTCTGCCCGTCTTGGTACTGGAGCAAGCGAGCTCGCTGATGAAATTTTTAAGATATTTCCAAAAAAAAATCTCCTCAGAAAACCTACGATATTTGGTGGTTCTACTGGCCCACTCCGCCGCGGGAAAGATAAAAAAATAAGAAATTGACATGATTAGCGTCGATTGACGCGCGCAATTTTTTTGTTACTATAGTTTGTATATGAATACCCTCAAAATCCTCATTGCTACCGGCAATCCCGGTAAATTCGAAGAGCTCAAGTCTCATTTTGCAGACTTGCCGTTTGAGTTTGTAAGCCTACGAGATGTAGCACTGCATACCATCGACCTCGAAGAACCGTATGATACAACCTGGGAAAATGCGCTCCACAAAGCCAAGTTTTTCGCGCAGAAATCTGGTTTAGTAACCATTGCCGAAGACACCGCTTTTTATGTAGACAAGCTCGGTGGTATGCCCGGTGTTAAAGCCAAACGGTACGGCAAAGATGATGCCGAACGCATGACCAAAGTACTGCAAGGACTCAACGGCGTACCGCTGGCAGAGCGCACCGCCTATTTTGAAGTTCATGGCTGCATCTACAATCCAACAGATGATTCATATTCGTTATTTAAAGGTCGTGTCGATGGATTGGTCCCCGAAACGATCGACGGCGAAATTCGAGCCGGCATGTCGTACGACAGTTTATTTTTCTATCCGTCACTCAACACAACGTTTGCCAAAATGTCGGTTGCTGAAAAAAATAACGTGAGCCATCGCGGCAAGCTGGCGCGGCTCATCAAAATTTTTCTCTCCCGCCAATATTCCTCTCCCCAAATTATTTGCCCCGTCGGACTCATCATTAAAGACCGTCGGTTGTTTCTCAATAAACGCCGGGATGTGCACGCAGCCATGAATAACAAATGGGAATTTCCAGGCGGCGGTATCGACAACGGCGAAAGCATCGAAGATTGCCTGCTGCGCGAGGTACAGGAAGAAACCGGTTTTGAGGTGGAAATTATCACTCCACTCTCTAAAACGTATACCGTCGTTGGCAATCCCGGCACCACCGATCAATACCAAGTTTTTCTTATTCTCCATGTCTGCCGTATCGTCGGCGGAGAATTGAAGTTGGCTGAAGAAGAATCATCCGGCCATGGTTGGTTTACCCTCGCCGAAGCCTTGGAACAGGATCTTTTAGACCTCAATCGCCAGGCTTTGATGGATCACCGTGATTTTTTGAAAAAATATATTGATTAACTCACCTTAACGAGTTCACCGTCGTCATCCTGAATCCCGATCACAATCGGGATGGAGGATCCCTTAAAGATTGCTACAGTAGAAAGAGTTTAAGGGATCCTTCACTTCGCTGGCTCGTTCAGGATGACGGATGGCTTTTGGCTGGACAAAGTGAATATCTATAAAACTATATATAATATGCTCGACATTAAATTTATTCGTGAAAACAAAGACTACGTCGCCAAAAAAAGCGCTGAAAAAAGCTATCCCGTTGATATCGATGCACTCCTTGCTCTCGACGATGAGCGCCGGGCAGTCGTAACCGAATTTGATACCTTGCAAGCCGAACGTAATCAGCTGGCAAACGCTATGAAAGGCGGTGGCAAACCGTCAGACGAAGCTTTGCAAAAAGGCAAAGATCTAAAAGTAAAAGCGGCTGAAGCAGAAAAACGTCTCCAAGAAGTGGAGGTTCGTTTTGTGGCTGCACTGAAAAAAGTGCCGAACATGCCAACCGATGACACACCAATCGGGAAGAGCGAAGACGACAACCAGCTCGTTTATACCTGGGGCGAACCAACGAAATTTGATTTCCCGGTGCGCAATCATGCCGAAATTGCCGAATTACGCGGCTGGATTGATAAAGAACGCGCCACCAAAGTGACGGGAACGCGTTTTGCCTACATCAAAGGTGATATGGTGCGGCTGCAATTTGCGCTCATCCAGTTCATCATGGATACCGTGACGAGCGAAGAAACCCTCAAAAAAATTATTGCCGAATTTAAACTCGGAGCCACATCTTCAAAGCCGTTTACGCCGGTGTTGCCGCCACTTCTCCTCAAAACTGAGACATATGACGCGATGGACCGCCTCGAACCGCGCGATGATCGGTATAAAATCGAAGGCGAAGATTTGTGGTTGCAGGGGAGTGCTGAGCACGTGCTTGGCCCACTGCGATCAGGCGAAACCGTGATGTCTGATACGTTGCCCGAGCGCTATCTTGGGTATGCCACCTCATTTCGCAAAGAAGCTGGCACGTACGGCAAAGATATGGAAGGCATCATTCGCATGCACCAGTTTGATAAACTCGAGATGGAGAGTTTTGCGAGTGCTGACGCGTCGCTCAGCGAACATTTCTTGTTTGTTGGTATTCAAGAATATATTTTACGCTCACTCCAGTTGCCGTACCGTAAACTACTCAAATGCACCTTTGATATCGGCAAGCCAAATGCCCGCGGCGTTGATATGGAAGTCTGGCTCCCAGGACAGCAGAAGTATCGTGAAACCCACACTGCCGATTACATGACCGATTACCAAGCCCGCCGTTTGCAAGCCCGCTACCGCACACCTGATGGCAAAACTTCGTACATTCACACGAACGATGCGACTGCTTTGGCCTTAGGGCGGGGGATGGTGGCGATCCTCGAGAATTATCAGACTGTGGATGGACACGTGCGCGTGCCAGAGGTACTCGTGCCGTATATGGGCGGGAGGACAAAAATTTAGCAATTAAACAAAAAAATGATCTGTCAAATTTTTAGCCATTGACTTACTGTGATAAAATGATAGTATAATGCTTCAGAAAATTTACCTGGTTCAGTGAGTTAACAGTACGTATATGACTCTCATTAAGCAGACCAAAGACCGATTAAAAAAAATATTTTTAGGAAAAAATTCCGTCCCCAAAGGACTCTTTGAACTGAGTCAGTATTTTAGGTACTATGGACCGATAAATTTTACTAGGAAACGATCGGAAGAGGGTGGGCTTATTGCTGTCAGTACCAATTTCCGGTTTGGCTCTATAATCACCTCAGGTAAAGATGAAACGGAGCTCGATAAAAATATTAAAGATGCTATCCTTACTTCGTTCGAGGTGCCTTCGTCATACGTAAAGGAAGCTGACGTCAGAAATACGACTGATGAAAAATCTTCGTATGCCTTCGTTTAGCGAATTACCCGGAGAAATAAAAAGAAATAAATTTACCAAGGCTCTCGAACGCCTTGGTTTTGTTGTTGATAAGACTGGTGGTAACGGAAGCCACTATAAAATAACCTGGCCGAAGACTCAGAAATCAATCATTCTTCAGTCTGACCTGCGAAAAGATGTTTTAAAGTATGTGTTAAAACAAATTGAAGAGTGTAGTGGAGTGACGTGGGAGGAGATTAAGAGATGGTTTTGAGATTTTAAAAAATTTTATTTTGTGAATTTTAATCAATCGATCTATTTTAGAGATACTCGAGGTAAGACGTACTTTTTATTTCAAGTGGTGAATTTCAAAAAAGACAGGGATGATTTAAAGTTTATTTTTAATTCTAAAAACGAGGATACTGGTTTTATTTATTCTTCGGATAACTCGTTCAGTTCAAAAAAAGATGTTATTGGACACTATGCGGAAGTTACTTATCACCCAGATGGCGTGCTGCAGAATAAGATTGGTATTAAGGATTACAGAGAAGGCGATGATCGTATTAAAAAAATTTCTTTAGATAAAATCGATGATTGGGAGCCAATATTACAATATAACGTCGTGGACTACAGTCTTTGCAAAAAAGAAAACTCGTCAAAAGGAGTTCTGTTACCACAAAATGATAGAATATTTAACGGTGATCCTTTTGAGTGTGTCTTTTGTCTTATACATTTAAAATACACAACTCCCTCCACAAATGAGGTCGGTGATGTGGTTTTCAGAATTAATGGTCTAGCAATGAATGTAGATCTACTTCTGTTCATTCGGAAATCCTCTTATCAAGGTAGAATAATGACAATACCAAATACGAATACTACCATTTTAAACACAGGAAACATTATTTCAAAAATAGAAAGAAAAAAGTTGATTTTGATTTAAACCCCACCCCTCTGGAGCGACTGGGAACCTTTGGAACTTAGGGGGTCAAGGGCTCTGCCCTGGGGTTTAAAACCTTTTATTTCATCCAAATCCTGCCCTTCTGAGGCGATTGGGTAATTTGTTAAATTTTTTTTGCGATTTGATCAATAAATAATTTTACAGCCATATTCAACCACATGGTTGAATATACCATTGCACTTTTCTCCACTCACCGGGTGCGCTTTTGTGTTTTATTCTTTTTTCTTCAATTTCAAATACTTATTTTTCGTCGACGGTTTTTTGGCCGGCACCGCTGATTTTGGTGTCATATTAGTACCACGTACTGGCGGAGTGGCTACGCTGTGCGCTGGCACACCCACTAGTTCAGCAACGAGCTTTGTACCGCCAATAATTTTGCCATTCAAACAACTGACAAACGTCGTGGTATGCGCTTTGGGCACCTCGAAAACCGTTTGCTCGGGCTCGATGTTGATCGTTCCGATTTGAACGCCTTTAATAGTGCGCACGGAGTTGACGAGCGCAAACAAATTCGGCACTGAAAATCCAGTGCGGCGGCCAATCGAAATTTTGACCCAGCCCATGTTTTCGGGTGAATAGGGATGTTCTTGGAATAATTTATTTTTGGTAAACCGCTCAGGTCGCGATTCGGGAATAGTAGGGGAGTGGAGATCCGGTAAATTCTTATAAAAATTGATAAACCGGCCGAGCTCGACACTCACTAAATGATGTACGAGCTCTTCGCGCGTCAAATGCGCTAATTTTTCTTCAATAATCGGCAAA
The DNA here is from genome assembly GCA_052035445.1 of Candidatus Magasanikiibacteriota bacterium. Classification (GTDB taxonomy): domain Bacteria; phylum Patescibacteriota; class Patescibacteriia; order Magasanikbacterales; family GWA2-37-8; genus CAZQUL01. The sequence continues at coordinate 792 of JBPOHP010000020.1, read as the reverse complement.
TATTCACTCAAATCGACCGGATCTTTTTTGGCAGTCGTGATTTTTTCAACCAGACTAAGCAACTGGGCCGTGCAAATATCTTTGGTCGAAGGAACTGGTTTATTTTTGAACGAAATACCAGTTTGGCGTTCGATAATACCAACCATGTATTTTTCTTTCACATGAATGATAGCAACGGACGTGCCAGTGCTGTGCGCGCGGCCCGTACGGCCACTGCGGTGGGTGTAGTGCTCAACTTTGGTGGGCAAACCGTAGTGGATGACATGGGTCAGGTCTTTGACGTCAATCCCGCGGGCAGCCACATCGGTCGCCACCAAAATTTTAATCAACCGACTACGAAACTGCATCATCACATTTTCGCGCTGCGGCTGCGACAGTTCGCCGCTAATGGCAGCAGCCGTATATTTTTCTTTCACGAGCATGCTCGCAATGTGCTGGGTTTCGAGGCGGGTGTTGCAAAAAATTATGCCATACATATCAGGCTCCGCATCGAGAATGCGTTTGAGGGCTTCGTATTTTTCGCGGGCCTGCACCACATAATATTCATGGCTAATATTAGCCGAACCTTGGTTTTTTATTGAGGCCGAAATTTCTTTCGGTGTCTTCATGTAGGTCTTCGCAATCCGCTCAACCGTACGATCCATGGTTGCCGAAAACAAGAGCGTCTGTTTGGTAGCCGGAGATTTTTCGAGGATTGCGTCAAGCTCATCTTTGAAACCCATCTTCAGCATTTCATCTGCCTCATCGAGAATAAGCCAAGAGATATCATCGAGCTTGACCGAGCCACGCGTT
>JBPOHP010000157.1:0-13189 GCA_052035445.1 Candidatus Magasanikiibacteriota bacterium | reverse complement strand
GTGTGACCCTGTACGAGCGGGGTGACGATTTCTTCATGCGTTGGATTGAGCACCAATTTTGATCCACCCGCCCCTTCAAGATGAAACAATACATCCATAACGTCACGGCCGGTTGTAGCATAACTTTCTTCTTGCGTGAGCGCTGGCATGAGAATTTCTTGGCAGCCGATCGCGTTTAATTCTTCGCGGATAATATTCTGAATACGGGATAAAACGCGGAGGCCAAGCGGAAGATAGTTGTAGACACCGGCCATTTGTTTACTGATATAGCCGGCTTGGGTGAGAAAACGAGCGTTAACACTATCAGCATCCGCCGGGGCAGTTTTTGAAGTTTTACCGAAAAGTCGTGAGTAGTGCATAAACAACCAAACAAAAAAACAGAAATTAATGCTGATCAAGCGGAACGTGTGGGATTGCTGAGTGAGGTGTACTGTCTGCAGGTGCTACATGAACTGACGTCGATGGAGACGTTAGTGGTTGGGAAGGCGACGCCACCACAGACTGATTAGACATCGGAGTAATGTTTTCCGATACATGACGCTCGCGATACTGCTGCCCAACCGCCTGTGGGAAAAAATTCGACTCGGGGGCCGAAGATGCTGTTGTAGCAGGCTGAACAACATTGACTGCTTGCAGAGAGTTTTGCTGCGGTGCAACCGGTACTTGAGACCGACCGCCACGCCGATCGTCGCGATGAGGCCGATCGGAACGGCGCGGATCATCAGTTTGGCGTTTTTCTGAGACACGGTCATTAAGCTCTTTTTTTGGTGCAATTTTGGTAAGCGAAATACCAGGTTGTGCTGGATCAACTATCAAAACCGGACGCTGCTCCGGAGTCGTTCGAGGGGGATTTGACGGAGGACGTTGGCTCATACTACCATCACGACGAGCCCCTGCTGAACCTTGCGGTCGATGAATGTCGGTGCGACGGCGATCATCACCACCACGATTACCACCTCGATCTGAGGTGTGCGAGCGAACCCCGCCAGCAGATCGCTGAACTGATGCCGGACGAGTCTGGTGTGCTGGTAGTTCTTTTTTCGATTGTTTATTTTTAAACTGTAGAAAATCAGGGACTCCATCTTCATCATCATCAATTTCACCTAATCGAGCTACTTTTTCTGGCGCAATATTAGTCATACCACTCCAATCTAAAACCTGTGCTTCAATGGTCTGACGAGGAACAGTATAGTGCTCGCGAGAAAATTGTATAGCCTGTTCTTTATATGGAGTCGCATTAAACGCGGGCGGAATGGTCTGCGCACTAAACGGTGCTGATGCCACACCATCAATAAGTAATTTTAAATAAATTTGGTACTTCGGAAGATTCAAAAAATCCTCTTCAACGAACGTAGGCGCGAATTCTTTGGCCAGAATCTCCGAATCTCCCGACCCGATACGGAAACTCATCATTGTACCAACGTTACCAATAACCGCATCAAGCACTTTTTCATCAAGTTGTTTCATGTACTGGTGTGCCATGGTCAGGCTGAGTCCGTACTTACGAGCTTCAGACAGGATATCGGCAAAACTTTCGGTAGCAAAATTCTGAAACTCATCAACATAGAGAAAAAACGGGCGACGATCTTTGGCATTTTTTATATCTGCTCGACCCATGGCCGAGGTATAAATCGTCGTAACAAGCATACCGCCGAGCAACTTTGAATTTTCTTCACCAATAGTACCTTTTGCCAAATTAACAATAAAAATTTTCCCCGAATCCATGATCGAACGAATATTAAACGTCGATTTTGTCTGAGCAACTAGGTTACGGATAAGCGAACCTGATAAAAACTGACCGACTTTATTTTGGATTGGGGCGATAGCTTCTTGCTTATACTTATCATTCCAGGTGGAATATTCTTTGGTCCAAAACAATTTTACGGCTGGATTTTGCACTTTCGCTACTACCTGATCAAAATATTCTTCATCAGCCAACATGCGGTTGATAGACATCAAACTCGCGCCAGGAAATTCAAGCAACGCTAAAATGACGTTGTTCAAAATGTTTTCCATACGCGGACTCCAAACATCGGGCCAGATTTTTTTGAAGAGCCCACGAATACCGTCGGAAATACGACCATGTACTTCGGACGGAACAGTCTCTAAAATATTAAAACCTACCGGAAAATCTAAATCACCTGGATTAAAATAGATCACATCTTTAATACGTTCCTGAGGCATGTATCTTAAAATATTCTCGGCCAGATCGCCGTGCGGATCTATGATTCCTACCCCTTGTCCGGCATATATATCATTAATAATCATGGTTTCAAGAAGGGTACTTTTGCCCATACCGCTTTTTCCTATTACGTACACATGACGCAAGCGGTCGTCAGATTTAATACCGAATTTTCGGTATTGGTTACGAAAATTTGTCAATCCAAAATAATTGACACTATTTTCTACATACAAACTTGATGATGGAGTCGCAGTAGCTCCTGTTGTCTGCGAGCCGTGGACAGAATAATCTGACCCGTGGCCTGGGGAATGGTGATCGCTCATATAAGGTAATTATAGGGCAAAAATCGTATTTTAGCAACCTCATTTTCTTCTAAAATACTACTTAATATAGGCTACCCAACGCTTAAAAACCTCTGCTGTTGCTATCAAATCACGGGCATTATACCGCGCAATTTCTTCAAATTTGCCAGTTCGGTACAGCGTCGCCACATCATCTCCCGTCACGCCTTGCGCTTTGGGACTCTCAATGCCAAAACTGCGGCAAACCATATGGAGGCTTGGTTTACGCCACACCGCTCCATAAAAACTGAGTTGGTCAAGCAAATCAATATGGCGCACACCCCGAAACTGCTTATCAAGATAGCGCTGCGCAATCAAGTTTTTGCTGGGTCGAATGTGGTGCGCGGCCGAACGGAGCATAAGAAATGGCACATCAAACGACCGACCGTTGAACGAGACAAACTCATCATACTTGGCAACAATGTTCCAGAATATCGTGAGAAGTTCTGGTTCGGTTTTGACCACATATTTAAAGCCGTCTAGTTCTTTTTCCGGGGTGACGTCGCCTGACGCCTGATAATACACTGCCCCCCGAGCGCGATCCGGATCGTACACGCCGATGGCCACTATAAAACCCGTGAGCGGCGAAAAACCCATGCCTTCTTTGAGATTCTGAAGACCATGCTGATATTCATCGCTCGTGCCAGATTCACGACGAATCCAACGTGTGAGCACATCTTGAGAAGCGCTGTCGAGACTGTCAAAATCTTCACCGACCGTTTCTATATCGAAAATGAGGGTAGACATACCTACCCCAACACTTCAGCTTTTTCTACGCGTACGGGTACGAGCGGACGAGAGCGTTCACCCCCGCGACTTATTCCCACCGCGGCGTTGGCAATAAGATCGACCGTATAAAGACCCTCAACCACTTTGCCAAAAATGACATAATTTTTTGGTAGATCCCCACTCGCATGCATGATAAAAAATTGACTGCCATTGGTGTTAGGGCCAGAGTTGGCCATAGCGACGGTGCCGCGGGTATACTCGCCATCGAAAGGTTCGTCTGCAAACTTGTACCCGGGGCCACCAGTACCATCGCCCTTGGGGTCACCACCCTGAATCATGAAACCCGAGATCACCCGGTGAAAGACCGTACCATCGTAAAATCCTTTTTTGGCTAATTCTATAAAATTACCCGCGGTTTTTGGGGTAGTGCCGGTCGTGAGTTCGAGCACGATATCACCAGCTGTAGTAGTTAAACGAACACGAGTGGTTTGGTTGGACATAGTAGTATTAAAACGTGGTTGATGAACAAAAACCCCATAATCCTCTCTTAGCCTCACGAGCTTGGGACTGCACCGCGAGAAATTCTTTACTTTTAGCAACATCAGGCGGATACGTCATAACTTCGGCATACCCCTGCTCTAGGAGCAGGCGATTCACGAACGTGCCGTCTTCCAGATACACAAACCGGAGCAGCCGACCATAACGATCGGTCTCGGAGACGTCTTTAGCGAGACGTACTTTTTTCCCGGCCACGAGCGTTTGGTTGTACGCCGCCGCCTCTTTGCCATAGCACTGCACACCTTTGGTGGGGTGATGGGTCTCGGGCGTGTTAACCCCAACATAGCGGACTTTCGTCCCGTCGGCAAGCTCGACCGTATCACCATCGACGGCGCGAGCGACCGTAAACCAGTCTTCCGCGACAGTACTTGTGGACGTGCTGACTTGCGGAGTCGAAGAAGAATTACTCTCTGGCAAACTGATGATGGCTGGCGGGATATAACGAACTGCTTTATTCGCGAGTATCGCAACAATCGCAACGAGAATAGTGCCCGCAAGTGAGAGAATTGTTTTAGGACGTCGAGCCATAGATTTAAGAAAATAACTGAGCAATCGATTTCACTTCACCTACCTCCTTACTCTTTACAATCGAATGCATACTGCCTCCCCCATCGCCTTCGTAGCGCGGGATGATATGTACATGCACATGCGGCACCGCCTGTCCTGCCGCAGCTCGATCGTTCCACCCCACATTCATACCCGCCGGCTTAAGCACTGCATCAATCTTTTTCATAACCTCTGAAACTCCGTGCATCACGGCAGCTTGCTCCGTGACCGATAAATCAGTCATGCGTTCAGCGTGACGCTTGGGGATCACCACAGTGTGGCCTTTCGAACAGGGAAAAATGTCGAGGAACGCTAACACGTTCGCATCTTCGTAAACGGTGTGATTGGGAATTTCTTTGGCGATGATTTTGCAGAAGATGCAATTCATAAAACCTACTATCAAATATCTAATTTCTACTATCGTGTTTCTGAGAATACTCCCACACCCCCACCCTCCCAAACATCCCCACAAAATCTCCCACTGGATTTCTTTCTTTCAGCGTACCGATAAACCAACACTCTTTCGCACCGGTAACACTCTGCGCCCGCTGCCACGTTGTAGTTGAAAACTCCCCATCGAGTAGCTGAAAAATTTCTTCTCGTTCTTGTTGCCCAAAATACTGATCAATCGGGAATCCTCCTCCCACTATACGCTTTGCCGAAAGCGCTTCAAGGGCCAGCAGTGGATAGGTTTCAGCTACTACGCACTGTTTCTTGGTAGCAACATCTTTTTCGGCTTGCCACACATACTCGGCCGCGTGGTATTCGTCGGCGCTGAGTGCCCGGTCGGTAGGGCCAAGACTATACACCGCTGCACCAAACGTAGCAACAATGATGAGCGTACCAAACACATACCATCGATACCACGAAAACGCCGACAGCGCGGCGAATCGTTTGACCCCATCGGTAAAAACAATAAGTAGACTACTGAGTGCAAGCAGCATATCCAGCCGTCGCGATAAAATCTGCTCGCCACCCAGCACATACCGCCCCACGAGATACGAACCAAACAGACCAAGCATGAGGAGTGCCAGCCACCGCTCAACCACCTGGCCTGAGCGAAAACCGCGCACGACCGCGAGGAGCGTCAACAACCAAAAACAACAACTGAGCACCACCAGCCAGTACCGCCCTTCGGTTAAAAAATTCGGCACAAACGCATAACTCGGAGTTTGATTAAGAAAAATATTACCCGTTGCAATCGCATGCGGCCGCGGACCATTCGCAAGATACATTCCCGACAGATTGCCGACGAATTGCTTGATCCCAGAGAGAACAATTTTCGGAGATGCAGGGAGACGGCTGTAACCAGAAACAAGTTCGAGCGTGGGAAGGGAAAACACCCAGATTAACAAAAGAAGTACAACTACTAACGTATCATTGCGAGGAGTCCCGTCGCCGTCGGGACGACGAAGCAATCTCGTTGGATCAAGACTAGCTCTGTCCGCGACGAGATTGCTTCGTCGTTCGTCCTGATTTTGATCAGGACTCCCTCCTCGCAATGACAGATATAACAAGACCTCAGCGATAAACCACATCACCCAAAAAATCACAGTGTAGAGCGTATATCCCGTAAGCAAAAACAATCCATACGCCAACAGCCACTTCACCCACCGCTTCTCCCCTGTCTTTAACCGTCGAACGAGTAGAAGCAAACTGGGGACAAAAACAATGAACCCCAAACTATTAGGCAACGTAAACGACCCACCAGCCACAAGCGCAAACGGAATTAACCCAGCAAACGAAAATATGAGCGCCGCCCGATCTCTCCACCCCAGCTCTTTACCCAGCTTAAACATTGTTACAGGCACGACCATAGACCAGAGCACCGGCACGAGCCAAGCAATACTTTTGATAAACGAAATGCCAAAGACATGCAAAAACAACACCAAACCCCACAGATGGCTATACGCCACCACGCCGGGATTCAGATACTGCAACCACGTACGCCCATTCGTAATCGTCGCCGCATCCGTCAGTGGCAATCCGGCAATAATCCGTTCCACGCTCGCAATATGCCGCCAGCCATCTGCCCCATAAAAAAACTCATGCGACAACGGGAGGTAGCTATGCATGATAAGTGTTTGGAGAGATATCAAAATAATTAGCAACCACGTCGGAAAACGAGAAAAAGCAATCAGTGAGCCGAGTAAAAAAAGACTGAGCGCGGTGAGATACACGACTGTTGTGGGAATGGTTTGCCAAGGAGTGAGGAGCATGGCGTCTATTCGACTACGGTACATGAGCCACAAACTCACGATTAAGCTCAAAAACCAGACCGCACCAAGAAGATATGATAAAATTCGTGACTGCATAAAAGAAAGTGCTGGTAGTGTACTGAAAAAATAGGTAATGCACAATGCAATTCTGTAAAATAACTGAATCAAAAAACCCTGCTTTTGGCAGGATTTTTTTGATGGAGAGCTTCGTTTTTTTCCTATAGAGTAGGCTGTTTCTAAGAAGTAACTCAGTACTTCTCAGAAACAGAAGGCCTACTCTATAGGTCCCATCTGCAAGCAAGTGGATCCAGGGCGGTTAGGCCGTGGTTTGCTTTCAAGGCGGGGGTGTCTTCTCTCTGACGAACTAGGCGACTACAGGTTGCAGCCGAAATAGCTGCCCGGCAGCGCCAGATTGCCCGTTGGACCAGTGAACGACGACTGCAAGAACATTTCCTTGCTCATGTCGATGGTCTTCTTGGCCGCCGGATTCCCGTTGATACCTTCGACGGTGAACGTCACCAGCTCGGGCATATTGGTCGTGTTCTTGTCACTGTACAACGCCACTGGGGTCGCGTTGTTAAGGACTTGGAACTCAATCGTGTTGGGGAACCTATCCCCCATCACGAAACCCGGAACCGACACTGTTGTGTTTGGCCCAATGGTCGCCTTCAGGATCGGCGGGGTGGGGCGGCCGCACACGACATACAAAGGCAGGTCGACCGTCAACACCTGGCCGACGACACCGTACGCGCTACGTGCGACATACCGCCAATTGGGATTCGTGTTGTCGATCTGATAGGGTCGACTAACCGTGGCCCATTCGTTCAGATACACTTCAAAGGCGTTCTTGGTGCCCCCACCCGCGCCCAGAATTTTGTTGATGGTCGCGGTGATGCGGACACGCGGTATCTCGGACGCAGAATCCGGGATGCACTGGTTCGTCGTGTCCTGACCAAGCGTCAGGTTGCACTTGAAACCCGCAGCCACATTGCACTGCATATCCATCGTGCAGCCACAGCGCAGATCCGTGCTATTGCACTGACCGCTCGAACACATTGCCGGCGTCGGCGTTCCATTACGGGAACAGCTTCCGCCCACAGGGTGCTTGGTCTCGCACGCCGGGGTGGCGTTGCAGAACTGCGTCGTCGGGTCGCATCCCTGGTTGGCCAGATCACCCGTGCAGGCCACGGCGGCCTGACACGTATTGGTCGATGCATTGCACACCTGACCACTCGCGCAATCCGCGTTGACCGCGCAGCCACAGACTAGGCCGGCAGCCAAGCAGACGTTGCTCTTGCAGATCACGTTCGCAGCCGTCCCATTGCGGGAGCAGGTCTGGCCAACGGTGTGCTTGGCGGTGCACAAATCGCTCGCCGACATCATGGGGCAAAAGCTCTCGGCAGTGGGTTGCGAACCACAATCGGTGTCAACCGCGCAGCCTTTTGCCTTGCAGATGCCGGTCGTCGTTTCGCAGACCCCACCGACCACGCACTGGCGATCGGTTGCGCACGATCCATCGTTCACGGGAACGTTGTTGATCTTGATGCGCGGCTTGCAAACACCCGGGAAGGGCGTCGAGCAGAACTCGCTCGACAGGCAGCTATCGTCGCTCGAACAGGATGTGCTGCGGCAGGTCGTCTGGGTCTCGGACAGCGCGACACAGGTCGTACCAGTCGGGCAGCCGCCGTTGTCGACAGCACAGGCCGTGGTCTTGGGAACGCACTGCGTTCCCTTCGTCCCGTCGGTCTTGTCGATGACCCGGCAATTCTCGTTGCTGGTCGCGCAAGCCATGCCGGCCAACGTATCTGGCCCGCACAGGTTGTTCGGATCGCCGCACAACAGCTTGTTGGCCGTCGGCAACGAGACGAACTCATAGCAGATCTCGGTGGACTTACAATCCACCGAAGTCGACAGGTTTGCACCCGTCGTCTTGTTCTTGTCCTGCGCACATGGCGCAAACTGACTGGCGGCATCGCAGCCGGCGGTAAGGGTGACGCCCACGAGGGCAAAGGAACACACGAGACCACGGAACGTAATCTTCATGACAGCCTCCACAATTGACAGGTCGTTGCGGTTGATGGTGCTCAGAGAGTTGTTGAAGCTCTCCACCATACGAATGACGATCATATCTTCATACGTACGGTGGAGAGTTTTTTTTAGATTGTTAATGTTCTGGTAATACATCCTCAGTACGAAAGAGTCTAGCTCTACCCTACTGAAAATATATTGATTTTCTCACGAAGAGAAAAGATTTGGGAGTGGCGACAGGTTTTACCCTATCGCCACCCCCTCGATGACTTAGCCGAGCGGCAGGACACCGCCGATTCCAAAGCGGACGAAGCCACCAAGCTCGACACCCGGGTTGTTGGCCAACGGCGAGTAGCCGGGCTGCACGGCCCTGACCACAACCGGACCCGCGTCGATTTTGAACTCGATCGGTCCCAGGTAGAAGCCGGCGTGTAGCAACGCGGCGGCGCCGAGGTTGCTGAAATAGCCACCTTCGTCAACGGTCGTGCGGGTCATAACGAAGCACCCGAGACCACCGACTTCAGCGCGTCCTCGCAGCATGCGAGCGGCTCCAGCGCATGCCTGGAAGGCAACGCTGCGGGACTCTTCGCCACGGCGCAGGAACTGCTTGTTCCAACCGGCAGTCACATCGATGATGATGTCGGTCTTTTTGGCGGCGTTCCTGACATGTAGGCCAAGCGAAGCGCCCAGATCGAACGAGCCGTAGGTACGGTCGATCGAGGTCTGCGTCGGCATGGTGCCAAACGAAATGCCCGGAATGAGCAGAGCAACCCATTCGTTCTTGGTCGGCACGGGCGTGACAGCCAGAGTCGGCTTCAGCTCCGGCACCGGCGCGATCACCGGCGTCGGGGTCGGAACAAGCGCGGCCGGCGGTGTATTGACCACGGGAGACGCGGTCGGGGTGGGCAGAGGCAGCGGGCAGCCGTTCAGCTTGGGATCGACGTTCGAGACGCCCGCTTTGTCGGGACACGCATCCGAATGATCTGGAATCGTGTCACCATCGCGGTCGCCGTCGGGACAGCCAGGGCGGCTGGGATCCGGATTCGGACCCTTGTGAATCGTTCGGCATTGATCGTCTTTGTCGAAGACGGTGCCACCGTCGGTATCCACATCGACTGCGCGGGGGGCGATTGCCGCCACCACGGTTGCAATCTTGACACAGCCGGTACTGCCGACACCATCCACCGTCGGCGTCATGGCATTGGTGCTGATCCATGCAGGTAAATGGTCAACAGGATTGACCACCTTGCTGTATCCGTAGCAAGCCGCCGCACGACCCATTGCCCGAACATGCTGCCATGCAGCCTTCTCCTGGACCGACAGGCCTGGTGGCATGTCGGAGGGGTTCTGGATGATGACAACATCGTCTTTTTCCAAACATCCGCAGGCCGAATTCGGTGCGCCCTTGGTGCCGAGCGGACGGACGTTGGTGACGCCTTTCAGGGGGATAGTGAGAACGACTGGTCGCTGTGACATGGTCCGGGACGGCTTCATATCGCCGCTGAGATACCGATCCATCACCTGGCGGTCAATCGTCAAGTTCAGGGTCGGGATCTCTTGCGGGATAACGATGGCGTCGGCGTCCAAAGCCGGAATGACCGTCATCGCAGGAGCGACAGCGGGCGTACCAGACTTCTTGACCTTCGCCGTGGCAGACTTCTTACTTTTGGCCGCCCAAGCGTCCGTCGGAATGACGAAGCCCAGACAGGCAACCAGCGCGAGACACGCGCCACATCCACTCATCACTCGGTTCATCATAATGGATCCTCCCATTTCACACGTCAGGGTCACCGTGACCACGATTGCATTCCCGGCTAAAGCACTATGCCTTCCGGAAACCAACACACCATCTCGCTCACGAGGTAGTACGTCGGTTTCCGGAAGTGGCTTTCGTTTTTCCTCTTCCATTGTAAAGAACTTCAGATCAACCGTTACCATCGCTATCTGTCAGGGTCGCCGGGGTAGAAACACCACTCCAGCTACCTCGAAAGATAACAACCAACTATAACACGTTTTTGCTAATCTGTCAACAGACGGTGAATAAGTGTAATTTTGCCTTATTAAAGAGAAAATAACTACTTCTCCCCTATTTCCCTTTAGTTACCCTAACGTAAACCTATAATCTTCGTCAAGATATGCCAATTTTTTGGCTAACCTAAAACCTCTTGGGATCAAGAGGTTTTAGTACCTATATAATTACCACTAGACACTCATACGTGAGCGAAGGAAATTCTGAAATTTAACGTCGTTTATCGTACCGTTTTCGTAGAACGTTAGCAAGACATTACTCACTAATTCTTGTCCTTTTTTACCAGCAACATCCTCAGAAAATTTAAACGCTGCCCCCTGCAATTCTTTCGGCACTCGTCCAAAGGCCCGAACCATATCCTGACGTACTTTGTCGCTACTCACCCCCGGTGGCAAACGATCTACCAAAATAATACTCCGCAAACGATCGCTAAACGCTGCGGTAGTAGTGCTAAACTCTAACGCGTCTGGTATCCGCGGCGGTAACGACACACCATTTGCCAGTGCCAACGTCGCTACAGCGGTTCTAAAAGATGCTCGCTGGGCAATTCGGCGAAACCCTTGTACTACCTGTCCCACCGCTTCACGTGCTTTCTCAGCTTTTGTTTTACGATTGAGATTTTCTAGGTGGTTCAAAACTTTATCAAACTGACCAGATTGTTTTATTTTTAGACGTTGTTCGATAGCACGAGTAAACAAGGTGGCATATTCACGAGCCGAAAGAATAGTCGCCTCGATACGCGTTCGATACATACTATTTTTGGCAACTTCTTGCATCACCTTATCTTTGGCTTGCCCAGAAAACAACCCTTCGAGTACCGCCACATCACTCATCATATTATCAATTGACAACAAAACGTCATTACTTTCACGCCATTGATCCTTGGTGCGAATACGCTCTCGAACAATTGCTTCAATCTGGTTATTCACCCGATCTAACAACTCGCTCAAAGCTTGTTCGCGTTCAGCCACTACATCACCCTTAAATTCGCCACGAGCCGTGTATGCCGAATCCAGACTCACTGACTCTTGATTTGTTACCAAACTCACACCTTTTTTTCCAGCCTCAGTAGCTGCCCTATGCAACCCCGTAAAACCAAGCATCCCAACCGAAACACCGGCTTTACGCGGGACAATACGATGAAAATTCGGTTTCAAACGATAGATCGAAGGAGTACCGTTAGTTCCTGTAACCAACTCAACTACTTCATCGATATTATCTGGTGGAATGCCCAACTCTTGCTCTAAAATCTTTACTCGATCACTACTATTCTTTGTGGCTTGCAACCGATCTTCAATATTTACCTTACGCAGTCCAAGAGAAATCTCTGCCGCATATTTACTGAGCATCTGGTCTTTGAGCTGAGGCACCTCTGCCCTTACTACCAAACCATCGTAATACATATCTTGGGCTGCTCGCGCCATTTTGTCGTTTGCGATCTTATCCGGATCACTATTTTTAAATCGAGCTAGTAAAGGAGAGATGAAGGATCTAGTATTTTCTACTTTTTCAGCCGGGGTTGTGCGCGCACGATTGAGCACTTCTTCACCGATCGAACGGTACATCGTCATTGCTACTTCTTTTGCATATTTCTTCTTCCACACATTTTGGAAGCTTTTCCAATCTTTGAAACCGTACGTTCGGAGCACAGAGGTGACCGGCGTGTTGTGCATCGCTTCAACAGTAAAAATATTTTCGACTAAAGAAATGATTTTCGCATCTTCTACCACCACGAGCTCTCGGCGTGCAAATGGTGTCTTTGCGTCCCCCGTCAACGTGAATTTTGTTGCATAGAGAGCCTCAACAAGCTGTGCCATTTCTTGCGGACGAGTTCTCACAATCTCAAGTAGCGCACCAACCGGCATATCAATGTGTTCTGGCGATAAAATCCGTTCTGGTGACTGGGTTGTATTTTTCGCCAATTCTGCTTTGTAGAGCGAAGTTTCAGCCTTACCAATATCTTGCCAGAGCCTTAAAATATCAACCATTAACGTAGAACTATCGTGTTTCAGGGCTTGTTTTCTTATTCTTAAACTATCAAGCTGAACATAAACATCATCTCGTTCAGCTCGATCAATAGCACCTGCCCGGCGCACTAACTCAGTTATCTTAGCATCCAAATCTTTGGTCTCGTCAGCAAAATCTGGTTTTGGCACTGCTGGTTTTTCTACCTCTTTAGCCCATTCCTGAAGCACATCGTCCATTATTTTAAGTCGGCGCTGTTCAGGAGTAAATTGGTCCGGACTGCCCTGACCAAGAGCCACTCGTTCAGCAGTTTTTCGAGCGTGCTCAGCAACACGTTGTTCTACCTCGTCACGTAAAAATCCATGAGCAGGTAGACTTAAGATAGAAAGCTTCAATTGCGCCAACTGTTCAGCTCGTTGTTGCTGTCTACCTCTTAGCGGGTGTGCATTTTGTTTTTCCTGTTCGATACTCGAGAGGATTTTTTTGATCTCACGTGCACGCTGTTCTGCACGTTTTTGTTCTCTGAACTCTGCCTCGCTCGCTCGTACAGCCCGGTCCAAATTTGTATACATCCGGTTCAGCTCTAGCTTAA
>JBPOHP010000154.1:0-3523 GCA_052035445.1 Candidatus Magasanikiibacteriota bacterium | reverse complement strand
ATTGCGTGACGGTGGTAAACGCTATGGAGGAAAAGGTGTTTTAAAAGCGGTTCGTAATGTGCAAACACATATTGCCAAGGCACTATACGGAGTTGATGCTTTTGATCAGAAACGATGTGACGCGCTTATGATTGAGCTTGATGGTACGCCGAATAAAAAACGACTTGGCGCCAACGCACTATTAGCAGTTTCGCTGGCCATTGCTCGTGCTGCTTCTGTGTCAAAAGGAATACCTCTCTACAAGCATGTGGGTGAGCTGTTTGGTGATACAAGTTCTGCATGGGTGATGCCGCAGCCCACCATGAATCTTATAAATGGTGGGAGACACGCAACAAACGGTTTATCGATTCAGGAGTTCATGATTATTCCTCAACACAAATTGTTGAGTGAACGCGTTAGAATGGGAGCGGAAATTTTTCATGCGCTACAAAACATTCTCATAAAGAAAAAACTTTCTACTGGTGTTGGTGATGAAGGTGGTTTTAGTCCGGTTTTAATAGGTAATGACCAGGCTCTTAAACTGATTGTGCAGGCTATTGTGGCGGCTGGTTATCTACCAGGAAAACAGGTTATGCTTGGTCTTGATGTTGCAGCTTCTGAGTTTTATAACAAAGGCCGTTATGCTTTTTTTGACGCAAAAACCTGGTGGAGTGCCGAGCAAGTTATCGCGCTCCTAACCCGTTGGATAGCCCGCTATCCACTTATGAGCATAGAGGATCCTTTGGCGGAAGATGATTGGAAAAATTGGGCTAAAATTACAGAAAAAATTGGTAAAAAAACAGTAGTAGTCGGTGACGATTTATTTGTTACCAATCAAGAGCGTTTGGCGCGCGGCGTTGCGCAGGGAGTGGCAAATGCAGTGCTTATCAAAGTAAATCAGATAGGTACTCTGTCTGAAACCCTTGACACGATTCGTCTGGCAAAAAATAATAACTACGCAGTGAGCGTATCTCATCGGAGCGGTGAAACGGCTGATACATTTATTGCAGACTTAGCTGTAGGGGTGCGTGCCGATTTCATAAAATGTGGCTCCCTTTCTCGATCGGAACGAACCGAAAAATATAACCGTCTTATGGAAATAGAACGTGAGGTTTTAAATAAACAAAATATTTGATTTTTTTGATCGTCAAAAGGGGGTGACGCCATGTTTATGTCCCATAAACGCATTCGAACAACTTTATTAACCATTCTTGACGGTTGGGGGGTGCCAGATCCAAAAAGCACAGCTTTTACTCCTATTCGACCTGAGACAGCGCCGCACGTGCATAGTTGGCATAAAAAATTTTTGTATACAGAACTTGAAGCAAGCGGTGAAGCCGTCGGTTTGTTTAAAGGACAAGAAGGAAATAGTGAGGCAGGTCATCTAAATATCGGTGCAGGTCGTATTGTTAAACAGGATTCGTTGTATATTTCAGATTCGATTGCTGACGGATCTTTTTTTCGCAATAGTGCTTTCATGCAAGCGATGCACCATGTAAAACATTTTGGTAGCTCTGTTCATATATTAGGGCTGTTATCAAATCATAATAGCGCCCATTCATCACCCGAACATTTATATGCATTATTAGATCTTTTTGAGCGTGAGAGGATAGAGCGTGTATATTTGCACTTGTTTACAGATGGTAGAGATTCTGGAGCAGGGGATGCAGAAGTCCATCTCAGTAAGCTCAAAAAATTTACTCACGGAAACGAAAAAATTGCTTCGATTATGGGTCGATTGTACGGTATGGACCGAAATCGCAATTGGGAGCGAGTCAAATTAGCCTATGAAACAATCGTGCAAGGGCGAGCCCCGTGGTCTGCGGCTACTCCTGAGGGAGCTTTGAAACAAGCCTATGCTCGTGGCGAAACTGATGAATTCATTGTTCCTACGGTGATCGTAGAAGATGGTATGCCGGTTGGTACGGTTGGTGAAAATGATGCTTTATTTTTTTTCAACGTTCGCAGCGATCGAGCACGTGAACTCACTAAAGCATTCGTGCAACCTCATTTTGAAACCAATAATCCTGGCGCCTTTACTCGTAGTATTCAACCAAAAAATATTCGGTTTGTTACCATGACTAACTATGGCCCTGATCTTGATGCTGCGCTTGTTGCTTTTCCGAGTCGAACAGTAAAAGATAGTTTAGTGCAAGCATTATGCCCTTCTCGCCAGCTTTATATAGCTGAGTCGGAAAAATTTCCTCACATCACGTATTTTTTAAACGGGGGGTATGCGGAACATTTTTGTGGTGAACAATTTGTTAAAGTTGAATCAGATCATATAGCTCAGTATAGTAAGCAGCCAGAAATGAAGGCAAAATTAGTAGCGGATTATGTTATTGAAGCTATCAAAAGTGGGCGATATGATTTTATAGCAGTTAATTTTGCTAACGCTGACATGGTTGGGCATACGGGTGATTTAAAAGCTTCAGAAATTGCTATTAAAACCGTTGACCGAGAGCTCGATAGAGTCATAACAGCACTTCTTAAATATGGCGGCCAAGCTCTTATTACTGCTGACCATGGTAATGTTGAAGAAATTATTAATCCAAAAACAGGTCTGCCTGATACGGAGCATTCTGCCAACCCCGTACCCTGTTTCATTATTGGTTCTCGCCATGATTATAGACGAATGGGTATTCCTCGTGCTGGATTTTTGCGCAAAGGAAAACTGGCCAATGTCGCTCCGACAATTCTCAAAATGATGGGTTTGCCTCGGCCAAAAGCTATGACCGCCAAAGCTTTATTCTGACCTGACTTGCCACCCATCTCTTAGCCTGATACGCTATAGGTGATTTTCATGTGGCTGCTGTTTTGAATTTATATTTTGCTGCATCTTGAGGGATGCAGTTGATGAGTCTATCGAGCGTGCGGTATGGAAAAATCATACAAACCAGTAGTTTTGATGATATGTGACGGTTGGGGGATTGCTCCTTATAGTGAAGGTAATGCTATTGCCCGCGCCTCATTACCTCGAATAAACCAAGCTCTGCGCACCTATCCTGTCATGACACTCCATGCCTCAGGCAGTGAGGTTGGTTTAGTTTTTGGTGAAATGGGGAATTCTGAAGTGGGACATCTCAACATTGGTGCTGGTCGTATTTATTATCAGTCTTTACCTCGAATAGACCAAGATATCGCCGGTGGTGGTTTTTTTGAAAATCAGGCTTTTTTAAATGCGATTGATCATGTTAAAAAAAATGGAAAAGCATTACACCTTGTTGGGCTGATGAGTGCGGGCAATATTCACGCTAGCCAAGAACATGCTTTTGCCCTGCTTGAACTATGCGTTCGTCAAAAATTAGTAAGAAACGTATTTGTCCACCCTATTTTGGATGGACGAGATACTGCCTACAATGCTGGTTTGCAGTTTATAGAACGTTTGCAAAACAAGATCAAAGCAGTGGGGGTTGGGAAAATTGCTTCCCTAAGCGGACGTTACTATGCGATGGATCGTGATAATCGGTGGGATAGAATTGAATACGCGTATAATGCAATGGTACGTGGTATATCCGATCAGACAGCCGTCGATCCCACGCAA
>JBPOHP010000126.1:0-4127 GCA_052035445.1 Candidatus Magasanikiibacteriota bacterium | reverse complement strand
CGGTTTATTTTTTGCTCGCTTTTGGGCAAACGATCGAGCGTGCCCAAAATTCCTGCTCCAACCAAATACCGGGCCGAATACAGTTCAACATCCGGATGGCTTGATAAGTACGAAACCAGTGCAGATGAATCTTTGATATACGTCTGCCGGTTGGGCGGGGTAATGAGGATATCACCACTATAATGATCATGAAACTGGATGAACGAACCACTGATAAGACCAATGAGAAGTCCGGACACAACAACCAAATTCAAAAACGTGAGCGTCATGACAAAAATAATGAGCCCAGTTGTCCATTTGCTGGCACGACGAATTTGTCGTATCGCCAAAAACCAACCAACGCGGATAGAGCGAAACAATTCGCTCGTCCAGATAATAATGCTTTTCATACGAAAAAATAATTTCCTAGTGCGGTGAGTGTACCAAAAATGGCTTATTAGTCAATAAAATAAGCTACAGTTTAGCTTGAATTACGAGAATTTTTTTAAAATTTTTTCAATCGTATTCCAGTTTCTCGTGGTCACTTTTTTTCCAAACTCTTTTTCAATAATTGCCATCGCGTCAACGGTGCCACGGTTCTCACCGAGTGTGAGCACGCTGACGAGTTCTGTACCGGTCATCGCAAGAATAGTAACATCTTTTTCTGGTGAGATATAAGGAATCTTGAGATTACTCTGAGGTTTTTCTGAAAGAAATGTGATATAACAGCGCATTGAAGGAGTAATCTCGATATCTTTAAAATAGCGCTGTTCAGATAATTTTTGCAGTGATTCAACTGTTCGAACGAGCACTCCAATCGGACGCTCGTATTTTTTAACGAGCGTCTCTTCAATCTCACTGGCTAGATCTTTAACCGTTCGTTTGTCGGTTTCAAAAAGCACGTTACCGCTTGCGAGCACCGTCTGTACTTTTTTAAAATTAAGCGACTCGAATATTTTCTTAACGTCGGTCATTTTGACAAGCACGTTGCCGCCAACATTAATGCCGCGCAAAAAAGCTACATACTTTTCAACTGATGATTCAGTGCTTTGTTTCATAAAAAATCATTCGTGTAAGAGTTGTAGCATAGCACGTATCGCCGACCTCGTAACTCTACTAAAAATTCCTTGTCCAGAACGGGCAAGGAATTTTTTGCTCTAGCGAACTCCGTTGGTGTAATGAGCTGGAAAAAGAATGAATTTTACAATAAATAATAAGGGCAAAATATGCATAACTATCGAAACGATTCCCCATATTTTCCATTTATTTTGTACCATTTTAAACTGTTCAACACTCTGCCATGGCGCCGATTGCCAAGCCCACTCATTGCCCTTGATACCGAGAACAATCCACATAAAAGCACCGATAACTGGCACAAAGCTCAAAAATGAGATCCAGACGTTATTACTCGCTCCCCACAACCAACTTAAACCTGCTGCCCCCCAATTCCACCCCTTGATTTCGGCTGGCACGGCAGATGGTATGCCCTGACCACTACGCGCATCAGACTGACCCTCAAATAATCGAGCGCTCATGCCAAGCAATATAATACCAATCGGTGTGCCAAATAATAGACCGAAAACGAGAGCCATGCCAAAAATACCGGTAAAGATAGCGACAATCTGGAAAATCCAGACAGTATTTTGAGACACCAGCACGGGTGATACAATAGTTATAAGCATTATGACAAAGAATAAAACACTTGGTGTGATTGCCAAAAAAAGTCCCCACGAACGATAGTTCGCTTTTTTGGTTGCCAAAGTTTGTGTCTGATTAATAGTTTCCATATAAAAAAGAAATACGTAACGGGATAAAGTATCAAATATTAGCAAAAAAGTCAATCTGTAAACGGACAAACTGCCTCAGTATACCAAGCCATCTACGGTTTGCCCAATAGTATAATTGCCGCTAAAAAATATAAAAACCACTAACGCAGTACTCTGCCGGTCAAGTGGTAAAAAACGAGAGATTTAAGGCGGGAGAGTCAGGGTGCAAGTACTGATATATCCGTGTGCTGATCACATCGCGAGACACACCCATCGACCGACCATTCGCGACAACGATCAGCTGCTTGGGCACAAAAACCTGTTTTACACGCTTTTTCACAGTGTGCGCGTGCTTTTTTGCAGGCGTCGGTATGGCACGATGTGATCAACGGAGAATCCATGTCGCCACCACAATAACTAACAACCGGTGCAAGCCCTACAACTACTATAAAACCTACAACGCTTGTGGCCATGAAACACCCCCTTTGCCTACTCTTATGAGAGAGTAGGGCACAACCTCACCCACGTCAAATACTATTCATAGTATACAAAAACCCTCACCACATAATTCAACAAGTTGAACATCTTAGGCGAGAGTAAAAATCCCTAAAGGGATGGCTAGGGTAGCTGATGAACCATCTAAACCCCCGACTTTTCCCCATACACCTGTTTAAACAGCTGTATGAGTTCAGATACACGGGAAGCCGGAAGTGGGTTGAGCGGTCTTGTGCTTTTTGGCGACGATCGTGCCCAGGGTTTTCCGGTGACCATCAGCGTGAGTACCGGCTGAGAAACTGGCCGAACGGCGTGCCAGCCATTAAGGTTCGTCATTTCGTAGACTGACCCGGGTGGCAACAGCAGTCGCATCGCCACTGGAGGTTCTTGGTCGCCCACACCATAACCCACGGTCATCTCATACTGATTCTCGATGATCCGCATCGCTGACGGCCAGGGGTGAGGATGAAACAACGCGTGTCCCGTACTACACGGCGAAATACGATGCAGATTGATCCGATACTCGCCCCAGCTTCGCCACAAGCGCTCTACAGAGGGTTCTTCGTAATCAATCAAAATGCTGTTCCAGCCAGCACCATCTTCAAGTAAGGCAGGTAGTACGCGTTCAGCTTGGTAGAGAACTTCTAACATGTGAGCACCTCATTTTGGTTAACAGTCGTGACGCATACATAACGTACCGCGCTCGACAATTTTGTACAATCTGTCGTACAGTTACGACGACAGCTCTTAATTTCATCTTTATGAATACTACAACGCACGATTTACAACAACTCGGTCTACGAGATTACGAAGCAAAAATTTATACGGCACTGCTCGAACACTCTCCGGCCAATGCCACTCATATTGCCAAAGTCTGTAATCTATCTCGTAGTAGTGTCTATACGGTACTAACCGCGCTCGGCGCTAAGGGACTCGTTGGAACTACGTATAAAAATAATGTCAAGCAATTTGTTGTTGAAGATATCGACGCTCTTGAACAGATGCTATTATCGGAAAAAAGAATTGCTGATGAACGTTTAAAAAAATTTTCCGAACTCAGAAAACAACTTACCGATAAAAAACAACAGGAAAAAAATATTCCTCAAATACTTTTTTTTGAAGGGCAGGGAGGGCTTAAAAAAATATACCTCTCCATGATGCGTAAAGCTGCACCTAACACGACGTTACTTCTCATTCGTGATGAGTTTGTGTGGCAACAGGAATGGAGTTTTATTTTTGAATCACCATGGCATGATCGAATCAAAAAAATTAAAACAGAAAAAAACATTACTACCAAACTACTCATCAACAAATCACCTACCGAAAAAAAACATCTGCCACTGTACCAATCTAAGAAAAAATTACTCTTCAATTTTCTTCCACAAGCCAGTCCGATCAATCAATTTGCACTCTACATCCTCGATGACATGTGCAGCATTCTTTCGATAGAGCAGGGCAATCTTGCCGGAGTACACATAACCAACCAGCGCATTGCCGATAATTTTAAAGCTCTTTTTGAGGGGTTGTGGAATGATTCTCAACAAACTCAAGGATAAAACTTTTCCGAGTATTACACTAAAAATTTTTTTATACTTGGTCTCGCAACACCCTCTCACACTACATTTTCTTAAAAAAATTAGAAAACAAAACAGTGCACATTTACTGCTCGGTGCTATATCTATCTGACTCTTGGGTATAATTTATTTTTTTCCAGTTTTCTCGTTAAGAGCATTAAGCTGATTTTGTAATTTTTCAAGTTCCTTCCCTCCCAACATCTAACGCAACACTTGGGGTAGAATAGCCGCCAGGCTATTCAACAACAAGTAATCACGTTAGATGTATGGCGAGTAACTACCAACGACTGTCTTTAAGCGAGCGAGAGGAAAT